>NZ_CP171690.1:900000-1185000 GCF_043702085.1 Altererythrobacter sp. GH1-8
TTATCAGCGATTGTGACGAAGTGATCCTGCACATGGTTGCTCACTTCAAGGAGTGGCTGGAAGAGGGGCAGGAAATCTCCTTTCATTTGCAGGGAAATAATTTCGCGACTGCGATGCGCTGGCGTGAAAGTGGCGACGTCCTGCAACCCGATGAAATCTGGCGCTATCTGGGTATGTTCTTTGACACGCAGATGGACCGCCAGCTACCCATCGCCGGGGCCGTGGAAGGCATCAATCGCTTAAGTGAGGAGGCGGACGTGGTGATCCTCACCAATCTGGTCGACAAGCGCCGCGACCATCGCGCCGAGCAACTGAAATCGCACGGTGTCAATGCAAAAGTTTATACCAATCAGGGCCCTAAGGGCCCCGCGCTTAAGGCGATCATAGACGAATACGCGCCCGCCCATGCGATTTTCATCGATGATCTTGCACAGCATCACCGCTCGGTCGCAGAAGAGGTGCCGCACGTTACGCGTTTGCACCTGTGCGGAGAGCCGACGATCGCGCCTCATATCGACTGCGCGCATGAAGCAGGCCATGCCCATGCGAGGATTGATCAATGGAGTGAGGCACTTCCGTGGCTCTTGGGGCAATTGGAAAGGGAAAAGGCATGAGCATTGAAGCACGTTTGCAGCAGTTGGGGATCGAATTGCCTCAAGCCGCAGCCCCTGTAGCAAGCTATGTTCCGGTAGTGGTCCATAATGGCTTTGCGCACGTTTCAGGTCAGCTGCCCTTTGTCGCAGGAGAGCTGGTGACTGGGCGGCTTGGCGAAAATGTTAGCCTGGACGATGGTATCACCGCGGCACGCGCTTGCGGGCTCATGATCCTGGCTCAGCTTAAGGCGGCGCTTGTCCCACTGGACCGGGTCGAACGCATTGTAAAGCTTGGTGCTTTCGTCAATTCGACGCCCGATTTCACCGAACAGCCCAAGGTTGCGAACGGCGCCTCTGAGCTGATGTTCGACGTCTTCGGTGAAGCGGGCCGTCATGCGCGGGCGGCCGTCGGTGTGCCTTCGCTGCCGCTCGGCGCAGCCGTCGAAGTCGATGCGATCATCGCCTTGGCAGGAGACTGAGCTGCCTTGGCGAAACGCTCTGCTCCTGACTGGCTCACCCGCTGGGAATATGCTCATCGCGGGCTGCATGGCGAGGATGTCCCAGAGAATTCGTTGCTCGGTGCGCGCCTGGCGATCGAGCGCGGGATGGGGATTGAGTGCGATATCCAGCGCAGCTCGGATGGCGTATCGATGGTCTTCCACGATTGGGATCTTGGGCGGCTTACGGGCTGCCATGGCGATTTTGGCGCGATGAGCGCTGAGGCCCTCGGCACATATCGCTATCTTGAGAGCAACGAGCGCATCGTCTCGCTGGAAGAGCTGCTTGGGCTTATCCACGGCAAGGTTCCGTTGCTGATCGAAATCAAGTCCAGGCGCGGCTACGATGTGGAGCGCAGTTCCAAGGCAGTTGCAGACACTCTTGCGGACTATGCAGGCGACCACGCGGTGATGAGCTTCGATCCGCGCGTCGCGCGCTGGTTTCGCCGAAATTCGCCGCACACCTGCGCCGGGCTCGTCATGCGCGAGGATGAGTATGGCTATACTCAGCAAGCCTGGCAAAGGCGGCTGGCCTTGCTGATCGCAAAGCCGGATTTCCTTGCGTACCATATAGCCGCGCTGCCCAACCGCTGGGTTGCAAATCTGCGAGCCAGGGGCCTACCAATCCTCACCTGGACGGTGAATTCCCCGATAACCCGCGCTCGCGCGCTTGAGCATACCGATGCGCTAATCAGCGAAGGCGCCGGCCTTCCATGAGTGTTGCGGACTCCGCCTACACCGTCGAGATTGCAGCTGGCGTGAGCGGGCTCGACCGCGATCAATGGAATGCGCTCAATCACAACGATAATCCGTTCATGCGGCACGAATTCCTGAGCGCGATGGAGGATTCCGGCTCAGTCGGTCCTGGCACAGGCTGGGAACCGGTCCCGATTGTGATCAGGGACGCTGAAGGCAGACTTGCTGCGGCAACGCCGAGCTACGTCAAGCATCATAGCCAGGGCGAATATGTGTTTGACCATGCCTGGGCGAATGCATGGGAGCGCGCGGGCGGCCACTATTATCCCAAGCTTCAAATCGCGGCTCCGTTTACACCCGCCACCGGGCCGCGCTTGCTGTTGCGCGACGAAGCGCTCGCGCCGCATCTGTTGGAGGCGGTCGAAACCCTGTGTCAGCGCAGCGATATCGCGACCGCTCATGCGACCTTCGTTGACCGCGAACAATTGCCGTTGTTCGAGCAAAGCGGCTGGCTCACTCGCAGTGACATTCAGTTTCACTGGCACAATCGCGGTTACAAGGATTTCGATGACTTCCTCGGAGCGCTTGCCTCGCGCAAACGCCGGGCCTTGCGCAAGGAACGCAGTGCCGCGCAAGCGGATGTGCGGATAGTGCGGCTCAGCGGCGATGACATCAGACAAGAGCATTGGGATGCGTTCTGGGTGTTTTACCAGGACACGGGTCTCAGAAAATGGGGTACGCCCTATCTGACCCGCGATGCGTTCACGCTGCTAGGTCAAACCATGGCGGACAGCATGATCCTGGTGATGGCAGAGCAGGACGGTGAGTGGGTTGCGGGCGCGCTCAATTTTGTGGGTCCCGATACCATCTATGGTCGGTATTGGGGCTGCACCCGGCACATCCGTTTCCTGCATTTCGAGCTGTGCTATTATCAGGCCATCGACATTGCGATCGAGCGCGGGCTCAAGCATGTCGAAGCGGGCGCGCAGGGGGGGCACAAACTAGTGCGCGGTTATGAGCCTGAGCAGACCTGGTCAGCGCACTGGATCGGCGATCCCGGTTTCCGCCGCGCGGTCGCAGACTTTCTCGAACGCGAACGTGAAGGTATCGCGACCGACCAGATGTTCCTCGATCAAAGGACCCCTTTCAAGAAGGGATAAGCGCGTACTGCATCAGGCGGCTTTGCGTTCCTGCCGCATCCATTCGCGCGCGCGTCGTTGCGCTTCGGCGATTTCACGTGCGGTCATTTCATCGGAGATGTCAGCACGGCACCAGCTAGCTTCTTCATGCCCTTTCGAAGCTGCCAGATTGAACCATTTGTGCGCTTCGACCAGATCGCATTCTGCCCCCTGGCTACCAGTCGAATAGGCTACACCGAGATCAAAGTAGGATGTGATATCCCCATGCGCCGCGTTGGCGAGGCACTGCGCGATAAAGAGGTTCTCTTCCTGCGCTGGTGCTGCATTGCCTGTTTGCGCCTTGATTTCGTTCAACTGCATTTCGGCCCCCTTGTTGTTTGCGGTCGGGTTCCCCTTCCGATCCGCTTGACGAAGGTGTCGCCCGAACATGGTCACCAAATAGTTAACGCGTTCACCTTTTTTGTTTGCTGTCTCAAGCTGCAGGCAAAGCAGTGCCCTTCTTCATTCCAGGCTTGTTAATCCACTGCTGCTATCAATTCCGCCAAGAAATCGGCTTGTGCCACCTGTGTCCGCCGCCTATAGGCCCGCGCAGCAGAGGAGCTGCACCACCGCAAAAAGCGGGGTGTTGGACGAGACACGGTCTGACGGGAATTTTTTGAGAGGACCACATGGCCACTGCGGCAAGCGACAACAAAGTTTTGAAAGAAGTGAAGCGCGACCTTGCGCCGGATTATGTTCCGAGCGAGGACGAGCCGTACATGAATCCGCAGCAGGAAAACTATTTCCGAATGTTGCTGCTGGAATGGAAACAGTCGATCCATCAGGCGGCAGGACAAACGCTGCAGTCCTTGCAAGATGGTCCGATCCGCGAGCCTGACCTGAATGATCGTGCTTCCAGCGAAACTGACTGGGGGATCGAACTGCGCACACGAGATCGCCAGCGCAAACTGATTGCCAAGATCGATGCAGCGCTGCGCCGGATTGATGCTGGCGAATATGGTTATTGCGAGGTCACGGGTGACCCGATCGGCCTAAAGCGCCTGATTGCACGCCCTGTCGCGACCATGACTGTCGAAGCCCAGGAAGCGCATGAACGCAAGGAAAAGATCTCGCGCGACGATTAGTCGCATGCACACATGCGATAATCGAGGTTAATGCTTCTTTAGGTTCTACCATTTAGACAATGCTCTGAATGTCTGCATATTAGCAGCTTGTAGTCTTGCTCGTAGTCAATCTTGGAGAGCGCAGAAGCGATGGTAATGACTGACGCTCGCAACCTGGCCCGCGAAAACCTTTTCCTGCTTGCTGATTTATGGATCGAAAGCGAGCCGGGTGCGCATCGCATCAAGGTACGCAATCTATCTGCTGGCGGCATGATGGGGGAGGGCCGGGTTCCGGTCGTGCGCGGCCACCACATACGCGTCAACCTTGCTGGGGCTGGTGAAGTGCAAGGTACTGTCGCCTGGGTTCAGCAGACTCGCTTCGGCGTCGCATTTGATAACGAAGTAGACCTCTCCGGTATCAAGAGCGAGACAGGCGGAGCGTAGTTCGGCATTTGCATGCAGGACCTTCGGGTTAGCAGAGCGCAAAAATTCCCAACTCCCCGCTGGCGAGAACGATGCGTCCTGTTACAAGGACCGCATGCGATCTGGTGTCATCCTTCTAGCTTTGGCTTTGCTGGCAGCATGCGACCGGTCCGATGCTAGCGGGCCACTCGAAATTGCGGTCATAGGCGACAATGTTGCGATCGCAACCGACAATGCCGCAGAATTGTCTGCAGCCGCACAACATGTGCGCGGTGCCACGGCGGAAGGTCTGGTCGGGCTTGATCCGTCGGGTGAAATCCTGCCTGCTATCGCTGAGCGTTGGATCGTGACCGATGACGGCATGAGCTATATTTTTCGCTTGCGCGATTCAGACTGGCCGTCAGGCGACCCCATCACAGCAGAAGACATTCGTGACGCCTTGCAGGATAACATTCTCAAGCTGAGCGGGACGGCGCTTGGTCATGATTTGGCAAAGATTGACCAGATCCGGGCGATGACAGGCCGAGTCATCGAAATTCAGCTGAAAAGCCCCATGCCTGATTTTCTACGCTTGCTTGCACAGCCGGAAATGGGTTTCGTCCGTGATGGTAGGGGCGTCGGACCGATGGCTCCGGCAGAGGATGCGGGCAGCACCAAACTCGAACTGGCGGCCTTGCCGCCCGAGGCAAGGGGCCTTCCCGCAAGGCAGAATTGGGCAGCGCTCACGCGCCCCCTATTGATCCAGGCTATCCCCGCTGAGCGTGCGGTTGAGTTGTTTGCCGAAGGCGAAGTTGATTTGGTTCTCGCCGGCACCCTTGCACACTTGCCGCTTGCTGACACGGGTCCTCTGTCGGCTGGAACGGTGCGGCTTGACGCGCCGCTTGGCCTGATGGGGCTCCAGGTCATGCATGCGAGAGGCGTATTGTCTGATCCTGGACTGCGCGAAGCGATCGCGATGGCGATTGATCGCTCGGACTTGATGCAACCGTTCAACTTTGGCGGTTGGCAGTCTTCAACCTGGATTTATCCGCTGGCCATGGCTGGCGCTAACGGCCCGCAGCAAGAGCGCTGGGCTAACCTCACACTGGCAGAGCGCCGGGCGATTGCAGCCCGCCGTGTGTCTGGTTGGAAAACCAGCCTTGCGGGTGCTGAGGCAAACGGTCTTGCGCGTGTGTCGATTGCGTTGCCGCGTGGCCCGGGTAGCGATCTGCTGTTCGAGCAACTGCGTGATGATCTGTCCGGGATTGGGGTTGATGCGGTTCGTGCGTCCGATGGCGCTGATGCAGACCTAGTGATGCGCGATGTGCTGGCGCGATATTATTCGCCGCGCTGGTTTCTCAATCAGTTCCATTGCTCGCTGGAATTCGGGCTGTGCTCGCAAGAAGCGGACGAACTTGTCACAGAGGCTCTGGAAGCGCGCGACCTGGTGGCAAAGAGCACGATTTATGCGGAAGCTCAGGAGGCACTCGTCGCGCAGCAGGTTTTCATCCCGCTTGGTCAGCCAGTGCGCTGGTCACTTGTGCGTGCTGGCGTGACGGGCTTTCAGGAGAACCAATGGGGCCTCCACGCCTTGTTTCCGCTCTCTGCCAATCCCAATTAGTATGGAAAGGAGAGCCTGATGCCTGACGTGAACGAGCCTCGGATCGTCGGTCTTTCATTGCCTACCGGCACGGATGTACAGTCGGTCCGCCAGCGGATCGAGGCGATGGAGATGCTGCTGGAACGCAGCTTTCGTATTCCCGGCATTAACGTGCCGGTCGGGCTCGATGCGATTGTCGGGCTTGTTCCGGTGCTGGGTGATATCGTTACAACCGCGATGGGCGCATACCTCGTCTGGGAAGCGCGTAATCTCGGGCTGCCCAAGTGGAAGCTGTGGCGCATGGGCGCCAATGTCGCTTTCGATGCCGCAGTGGGCGTGGTACCTGTCGTGGGTGATGCGGCCGACTTCCTGTTCCGCTCCAACACGCGCAACTTGCGGATTATCAAGAAGCATCTCGACAAGCATCACCCGGAAACGCGGGTGATTGAAGGGTAGGCTCAGTATGGCCAAGGCATTCGAGCCAGCAATCGACTTGCACGTGCTCAAGGCTCCGCTCCGAAATGTTCGTGCTCACCTGGATGGCACATTCCTCTCAGTCGACTTGATCCCGAGTGTCGTTTTAGACGAGCCAGTTCAGGCATCGGACCCTAGTGGGACCCCTGAGTTAGACAAGATTATCTCGGACCTCGAAAAGGCCGCACGACCAATTGTCGAGGCCAAAAGTGTTTTACGCGCGGAGTTCGAGAGCGTGCAAGCCTGCGTCATTCAAGAAGAGTTTGTGGAACTCTTCGAGAAACTGATTGCAGATTTCGATGCCCCTCCACGAATTCTTGGCCAAAAGGGCTGGTTTCCCTTTCTCCGAGTATTGAACTCTAGCTGGCGAGAAGAATTACCAGACTATCAGGGCGGAGACTGGCCTGAACTACACCATTACAAAATTGTGAGCATGGAGACCCATCTGGACATACTTGGCGTTCTTGTCGCGACTGAATGGAGAAAGAATCTCGAAAAACACCCCTAGGTCTGTGGCTATTCCTCCAACTCGATGTCCCAATACAGGTAATCGCGCCAGGTCTCATGCAAGTAGTCGGGGGGGAAAGCCTTCCCGTGCTGCTGTAATTGCCAGCTGGTCGGCCGGAACGGCTTTTCAAACAAGCCCATCTGTGCATCTTTTGGCGTGCGGCCGCCCTTCTTCATGTTGCACGGCGCACAGGCCGTGACGATGTTCTCCCAAGTCGTTTTGCCGCCCATCCGGCGCGGAATGACATGGTCAAAAGTCAGGTGCTGGCCGCTGCCGCAATACTGGCACTGAAAACGGTCGCGCAGGAACAGATTGAACCGCGTGAAAGCGGGAAATTCGCTTGGCTTTACATATTGTCGCAGTGCAATGACGCTCGGGATCTTCATGTCGAGCGAAGGGGAGTGCACCTCCCGGTCGTAGCTTGCGACGATGTCGACCCGGTCGAGGAAGACGGCTTTGATCGCAGTCTGCCATGGCCACAAGCTCAGCGGGTAATAGGATAGCGGAGTGTAATCGGCGTTGAGCACGAGCGACGGGCATGCATCAGGATTGCGTGTCGGATCATCATCCGCACTGCGGAATCGCGCTGCTCTTTCAATCAGTTCGGCTTTGAACACGGGTCCTTCGTGCCTCCCTTGCTGATGAATGCGAACATGGCGTGACACTTTTCTGAGTCAAACCCATGACACTATGCCTTTCCACAGCGTAATTGCATGCTCGCGAGAGTTTTGCAGTTATGTCATAGGCGAGATCATCCATGATTGTTACACGCTTTGCCCCTTCTCCCAACGGACATCTGCACCTCGGCCATGCGTATTCGGCGATTGTCGCGCATGATCTGGCGCAAGCGGCTGGCGGTCGATTCCTGTTGCGCATCGAGGATATCGACGGAGAACGCAGTAAACCTGAACTCGCTCACGAATTCCGCCGCGATTTGGAATGGCTCGGGCTTGCATGGGACGAGGTACCAGCTCAGTCGACCCGGATTCAAAGCTATCGCGCTGCCGCAGACCGTCTAGCAGAGATGAAGCTGCTCTATCCCTGCCAATGCACCCGGGCCGAAATTGCAGAATCGGCGAGCGTGCATAGCCCTGAGGGCCCAATCTATCCGGGGACATGCAAATGCGCCTCGATCGATGCTGACAAACCCGTCGCTTGGAGGCTTGATGTCGAACGTGCGGCGGAACGGGTAGGAAACCTCATGTGGCAAGACGAACTGGCCGGCGAGCAAATCGGCAATCCGAGAATCTTCGGCGATGTGATCCTCGTTCGCAAAGCCTTGCCCGCGAGTTATCATCTCGCTGCTACGCTTGATGATGCTGCGGATGGCGTAACACTGGTTACGCGAGGCAGAGACCTGTTTCAGGCAACGCATATTCATCGCTTGCTGCAGGCCTTGCTCGAGCTGCCGGTGCCGCGTTGGCATCACCATCCGATCCTGCTGGACGAGGAGGGCAAGAAGCTTGCAAAGCGTCGTGGCTCGGCTTCCCTCGCTGATCTTCGGAACGCAGGCGAGGACGGATCGTTGCTTGCAGAACAACTGCGGTCGCAAAATTTGCCGGCTGGCATTTCGCTCGAGAAAGCCTAGATACTTGTCATGAATTACATCCTCATACCTATCCTCATCATTCTGTGCATCTTCGTGGTCGTCTCACTGATCCGCGGGGTCGTTGCATTCCTGAAGACGACCAGGATCGACCTGGAAAGCGGCGAAGGCGAGACCGTGCCAGAAATGCAGCTGATGCAGAACAAGGCGATGTTCGCCCGCATCAAGTATCAGGCGCTGGCGATTGTCGTCGTTGCCATCATCCTCGCGTTTTCACGCTGACGCGCTTTTCTCCCCATGGTCAAGCTCAACAAGATCTACACGCGGACTGGTGATGACGGAACGACAGGACTAGTCGATGGATCGCGTGTCGCCAAAGGCAGCCGGCGCATCGAAGCTATTGGCAAGGTCGATGAAGCAAACTCTGCGATAGGTCTGGCTGCTGCCGCGCTCGGGAGCGGCGCACATGCTGACAGCCTTTTTCGCATCCAAAACGATCTGTTCGATCTTGGGGCTGACATTGCGACCCCTGCGACGGACAGCAATTTCGAACCCGGCGAGATGACCTTGCGTATTGTGAAGTCTCAGGTCGACTGGCTAGAGCATGCCATCGACGCTCTAAATGAGTCGCTTGAGCCTCTGACCAGCTTTGTCCTGCCAGGTGGCAGCGAAGCTGCGGCCCGAGCGCATGTTGCTCGCGCCAGTACCCGCGCGGCAGAGCGCGCGATGACAGCGCTCGCAGCAGCAGAGCCGACCAATCCCGCAGCCTTGGCCTATATCAACCGCTTATCAGACTACCTCTTCGTGTTGGCGCGTGTTCTCAACGAGAATGGTGCAGCGGATGTAAGGTGGATCCCCGGCGCGAACCGTTGAAGTCCAAGCCACTAGCCAGACCCATCTCTGCCCGCTAACAGGCGCGGCGATAAGACATGCTGCGAGTGCGAAGGACGGGTTTATGCAAACAGTAGGCGTTATTGGCGCAGGCCAGATGGGTACGGGTATCGCGCAGACGGTCGCGCAGCACGGCATGAAGGTTCTTCTTGCCGATCTTGACCTCGCACATGCCGAGGCTGGCAAGGACAAGATCGACCAGGCGCTCACCAAGCTGGTTGGCCGCGGCAAGCTTGAAGCCGATCAGGCAGAGGCCATCCTCGCGCGCGTCACACCAGTCGCAAATTACGCGCCAATGGCTGATGCCGGCCTGATCATTGAAGCGGCAACCGAACGCGAAGAGATCAAGAAGAGCATATTCGAGGCGGTTGGCAAGGTCCTCGCAGGCGATGCGGTCATGGCCTCCAACACCAGCTCGATTCCGATTACGCGGATGGCGAATTACTCGCCTGACCCGCAGCGTTTTATCGGCCTGCATTTCTTCAATCCAGTCCCGGTCATGGGATTGATCGAAGTGATCCCTGGCCTTGCGACCCTGCAGGAAACCACGGATCGCATTACTGCTTTTGCCGAGGGTCTTGGCAAGCAAGTCGTGCTGAGCCAGGACGAGCCTGGCTTCGTAGTCAACCGCATTCTGCTGCCGATGATTAACGAGGCGATCTTCGTGCTGGGCCAGTCGACCGCCAATATCGAGGATATTGACAAGGGTTGCCGACTTGGTCTCAACCATCCGATGGGCCCGTTGGAACTGGCCGATTTCGTCGGGCTCGACACCTGCTTCGAGATCATCAAGGTGCTGTATGCGACGACGGGTGACAGCAAATACCGCCCTGCGCCCTTGCTGGTGAAATATGTCGAGGCCGGCTGGTTGGGGCGCAAGACGGGCCGTGGTTTCTACGACTACACTGGGGAAGCGCCCGTTCCTACGCGCTAGTTCAGCCCCCGAACGGGCCATTGTCATGCAGGATCCAGAAAGCGACCGCTAGCAGGACTGCGCCTGCGGATACGCTCCATCCGATCCAACGGATACTCGGACGATCAGGCGTATCGACTTCATTGGGCGTCAAACGCTTCAATGTCGCGGTCGCGCGGCGTTCGGCAGTGTAAGCAACCACTGCCCCAAGCAGTACAAATGCGGTCGCGATGGCTCTAGCAAGCCACGGTGGTTCGAATTCGCCGAAAACTGCACGGAATGCGAGGCCGATACCTATCGCCGCGAATGCAGTACGCATCCAACCGGCGAAGGTTCGCTCCATCGCCATGATAGTGCGATCTTCAGCCAGATCTGTGCGTTGTTCTGCGAGCTGATTGGAATCAGAATTGCTCGATTTCGCCATAGCTTTCTACAATCGTGGCGCCACTGTCAGCGGCTGGATTGTCGAAAGGTACGATCGGTTCAGGGCTCGGGTCAAACCCGGACGTATCATCGAGTAGTTCTTCTTCTTCGGCGAAAAACGCCGAGTCATCTTCAGTCGACTCGGGTCGTCGAATCGGGCGAGGTGGTGGTGGAACTGGCAAGCGTGACGCATCGCGACTACCCGAATCTGCAGTCTCGCGGCCAAGCTCATCGGCAGCCATGACGAGCGCGCCTTCGTCTTCTTCAGTGCCTACCAGCAAGACTACGCTTCCAAGGGTCATGCCCATGAACATCAGCGCGCCTTTCGGGCCTTTGAAAATGCCTGTCGCCATGATGCCTGGCATATCGGCTCAAGGTTAACGCTTCGTAGCTTTTGCCTTCTTCGTCAGCACATAGAGATGGTCGAGAGCTTCGCGAGGTGACAAGGCGTCGACATCGAGCTCTGAAAGTTCGTTAAGCAAGTCCTCGCCAGGGCTCTGTGTGTCCTCTTTATCTGTCTTGACGGCATCGAACAGGGGAAGGCCGCCCAGCCCAGCGGCAAGACCTCCCGTCTCTGATCGGGTTTGTTCAAGCTTTGCAAGCACCTGGCGGGCGCGACTGACCACATTGGCGGGCACACCTGCAAGCCGCGCAACGGCGAGGCCATAGGACTGATCCGCTGCCCCGCTTGCAACTTCATGCAGAAGGATCAGGTCTCCTTTCCATTCGCGCGCACGGACGTGATGCAGCGAGAGCGCTTCGCAGCTGTCGGACAAGCGAGCAAGCTCATGATAATGCGTTGCAAACAGGCAGCGACACCCGATCTGCGAATGAACCTCTTCGGCGACTGCCCAGGCAAGCGCCAGGCCATCATAAGTTGACGTGCCGCGCCCGACTTCGTCGAGAATGACAAAGCTGCGCTCGCTCGCCTGAGCCAGAATGGCTGCCGTTTCAACCATTTCGACCATAAAGGTGGAGCGCCCACGAGCGAGATTATCAGACGCGCCGACGCGGCTGAACAGGCGATCGACAAGGCCAATGCGGGCACCAGCCGCAGGCACAAAGCCGCCCGCCTGTGCCAAAAGCACAATCAACGCGTTCTGCCGCAGGAAGGTCGATTTGCCCCCCATGTTAGGCCCGCCGATCAGCCACAGCCGGTCACTTGCAGACAGTCCGCAATCATTGGCCACAAAGCGCTCGCCCGACTTGGCCAGAGCCGCTTCAACAACCGGGTGGCGGCCTTCGCGAATGTCGAGCGACGTGTCCTCGCTCATTTCCGGCTTGCACCACCCGCTTTCCGCCGCACGCTCGGCTTGTCCTGCGCTGACATCTATCCGCGCGATCGCGGCCGCGGTTGCAGCAATCGCTTGCCGCGCATCGACCGCCACTTGCGAAAGCCGCTCGAAATGGGCTTCCTCGGCGGCCAGCGCTTGCCCGCCGGCCTCTGCAATGCGGGTAGCCTCTTCGTGAAGTGCAACCGAGTTGAATCGGACCGCGCCCTTCATTGTCTGGCGATGGGTAAAGCCGCTGTCTTGCCCCATCAGCGCATCACCATGGCGACTGGGTACTTCGATGAAATAGCCGAGCACGCCGTTATGCTTGATCTTGAGCGAGGCGATTCCGGTTTCATCACGATAGCGAGATTCCATCGCCGCGATCGCACGGCGCGAATTGCCAGAGATCGCTCGCAATTCGTCCAGCGCCGCGTCATAGCCTTCTGCAATGAAGCCGCCGCTTGAGCGTTCGGTTGGCGGGGAAGGAACGAGTGCTCGGGTCAACTCATCGACCAGCGCGCCATGGCCAGTCAATCTCGGCATAAGTTCAGAGAGCAAAGCGGGATGATCCCGGCGTTGCCCGAGCAAATCCCGGATTGCCTGCGCACCTGCAAGGCCGTCGCGGATCTGCCCCAGGTCGCGCGGGCTACCGCGGCCTGCCGCAAGCCGACCCAATGCGCGGGCGAAGTCAGGCTGTGCGCGCAGTTTCTCGCGCAACTCAGCCCGCGTCAGCGGATCATCATGCAACCACTGAACGAGCGCGAGCCGAGCCTCAATCGCTGCACGGTCGACCAAGGGTGCGGATAGATCCTCGGCGAGCAGCCTAGCGCCTGCCCCTGTCGAGCAGCGATCTATCGTGGCAATCAAGCTGTGTTCGCGTCCACCGGATTGGCTGCTCAATATTTCCAGGCTGCTCCGGGTCGCTTCATCCATGGCCATGATCTGCGAGGAACTGCGCAAGGATGGCGGCAAGAGGAGTGGTAGATTGCCTCGCCCGACATGCTCCATATAAGCAATGAGACCGCCGGCGGCCGCGAGCATGGCGCGCGAGAAATCGCCAAAGCCGTCAAGCGTTGCGACCCCGTGGATCGCGTGAAGCCGGGCGCGGCCTAGCTCGCTGGAAAAATCCGATGCATCGCGTATGATCGTCTCGCCAGCCTCATGGTCCCAGTTATCCGGAACAACCAGTTCACTTGCACTCAGCCTTGCAAGCACGGCGGGAAGACCGGCCGGGGCGCACTCCTCCAGCAGCATCGCGCCTGTCGAAATGTCGCAGCTGGCAATGCCGATGGTGCCGCGAACGTCGGCCAACGCCACCAGGAGGTTCGCCCTACGTGGTTCGAGCAGCGCGTCTTCCGTGAGCGTACCTGCAGTGACGAAACGAACGATGTCGCGTTTGACCAGCGCTTTCGATGAAGGTGTTCCTTCGCGCTTTGCGCGCGCCCTGGCTTCCTCAGGCGTCTCAACCTGCTCGGCAATCGCGACCCGGCAGCCCGCCTTGATCAGTCGCGCAAGATAGCCCTCGGCAGAATGGACCGGGACGCCGCACATTGGGACGGGCTCTCCGCCATGTTCGCCGCGCGACGTTAGGGCAATGTCCAGCACCGCAGAGGCTGTCTTCGCATCGTCAAAGAACAATTCGAAGAAGTCCCCCATGCGGTAGAACAGCAGGCAATCCTCAGCCTCTTGCTTAAGGCCAAGATATTGTTCCATCATAGGCGTGGATTTGGTCGCATACTGCGCGGACATGGCACCGGACTAGCTTCGAAAGGGGCGATTCGGGAGTCGAAACCCGGTGCCTTTCCCCTATCGTTTGCGCGAGCATGCGGGTAGAGGCCGCTTTGTACAGATCAGGAGAAGCCGCTTGGCGGACGAAAACGAACGAGAACCGGTTAGCTTCACGACGCGCGAGGCACTGTTCTATCATGAGACTATCCGCCCAGGTAAGATCGAGATCATCGCCTCGAAACCGATGGCGACTCAGCGCGATCTGAGCCTCGCCTACTCGCCAGGTGTTGCCGCCCCTGTCGAAGCGATCGCGGAAGATCCGGCCAATGCTGCGCGCTACACCGGGCGGTCCAACCTCGTTGCGGTCATTTCCAATGGCACCGCGATCCTGGGGCTGGGCAATCTCGGTGCGCTTGCTTCCAAGCCGGTGATGGAAGGCAAGGCGGTGCTGTTCAAGCGCTTCGCCGACGTCGACTCGATCGACATCGAGCTTGCGACCGAAGACCCTGAGAAATTCATTGAAGCGGTGGCCTTGATGGAGCCGAGCTTTGGCGGCATCAACCTGGAGGATATCGCCGCCCCTGAATGTTTCATCATCGAGCAGGCCCTGCGCGAGCGGATGAAAATTCCGGTGATGCACGATGACCAGCACGGCACGGCAATCATTTCTGCGGCCGGCCTCATCAACGCCGCGCATTTGACTGGGCGCGAGCTCAAGGACTGCAAGATGGTGGTGAATGGCGCGGGCGCTTCAGCGCTGGCGTGTACCGCCCTGATCAAGGCGCTGGGCGTTCGTCATGAGAATGTGATCGTTTGCGACCGCGCCGGGCCGATCTATCCGGGTCGTGAGAATGTCGATCAATGGAAGAGCGCGCACGCGGTGGCAACTGATGCGCGAAGCCTGGAAGAGGCCTTGGTAGGGGCGGATATCTTCCTTGGGCTTTCAGCGGCCGGCGCCCTCAAGCCCGAATGGGTCGCGAAGATGGCCAAGCAGCCGATTATCTTTGCGATGGCCAATCCAACGCCTGAGATTATGCCGGACGAAGCCAAGGCGGTTAGACCTGATGCGATCATCGCCACTGGGCGAAGCGACTTTCCCAACCAGGTCAACAACGTGCTGGGCTTCCCCTTCATCTTTCGCGGGGCGCTCGATGTGCAGGCCACCACGATCAATGAAGAGATGAAGATCGCGGCGGCTAAGGCGATCGCCGAACTGGCGCGCGAACGGGTTCCAGAAGAAGTCGCTGCGGCCTATGGCCAGAACCACAAGTTCGGTGTCGACTACATTATCCCTGCGCCGTTCGATCCGCGCTTGATGGAGGTCGTTTCCTCTGCAGTGGCGAAGGCAGCGATGGATTCGGGCGTTGCGCTGGCGCCGATTGCTGATCTCGATGCCTATCGCCATGCACTGAAGGCTCGCCTCAACCCTACGACCAGCGCATTGACGCGGGTCTATGAGGAAGCAAAGGCTAATCCCAAGCGGGTCGTGTTTGCGGAGGCAGAGGAAGAGGTCGTCCTGCGCGCGGCGATCCAGTATCGCGATTTTGGCTATGGCACGCCGATCCTTGTAGGTCGGACCAAGGCAGTGGTGGACAAGCTGCATCAGCTTTCAGTGTCTGATCCAGGCAGCTTTGAAATCCAGAACTCCGCGACCTCCGAGCATGTGCCGGCGATGGTCGATTATCTCTACAATCGCCTGCAGCGCAAAGGCTACACCGAGCGCGATGTGCGCCGAATGGTCAATCAAGACCGCAACACCTTTGCCTCACTGCTCGTTGCCCTTGGGCATGGCGATGCGATGATTACCGGCCTTACGCGCACCTTTGCGCAAAGCGCGCGCGAAGTGAACCGGGTGCTCGATCCCAAGCCAGGGGCGATCCCGTTCGGCATCCACATGATGATCGGGAAGAACCACACGACGTTCCTCGCCGACACCACCATTAACGAGCGACCCACATCCACACAACTCGCCCATATCGCTAAGGAAACGGCAGCCGTGGCGCGCCGCATGGGGCATGAGCCGCGAGTCGCATTCCTGTCTTATTCGACTTTCGGCAATCCTCCCGGACAATGGCTCGACAACATCCGAGAAGCGGTGGCGATCCTCGATGCGGAAGAGCCAGGCTTTGAATATGAAGGCGAAATGGCCCCCGATGCAGCACTCAACCCGACTGTCATGAAGCTCTACCCGTTCAGCCGCCTGTCTGGTCCGGCTAACGTGCTTGTCATGCCGGGGCTACAATCAGCCAACCTGTCCGCCAAGCTGCTGCGCGAACTGGCTGGGAATGCGACGATCGGCCCGATGTTGATCGGCATGGAAAAGCCAGTTCAGATCGTGCCAATGACAGCGATTGCACCCGATGTTCTGACACTGGCTGTTCTCGCAAGCGCTGGAGTAGTGGGGTAAGTCATGAGCGACAATGCACGATTTGTACTCACCGTTACCGGCAGCGACCGGCCCGGCCTAACCTCGGAACTTTCGCAGGCCGTGCTCGCGGCAGATGGCAACTGGAAGGAAGGCCATCTCAGCCGATTGGGCGGGCTGTATGTCGGTTCGGTTTTGGTCGAGATCGATACCTCGAAGCGCGAATTGCTTGAGCAAGCGATTGCAAGGATTGATGGCGGGCTCGAAGTTCGTATCTTTCCGGCTGAGAGCGATGGTGAAACGGCGGGCAGTCTGCTGCTGTTTGAACTGGTCGGGCAAGACCGGCCGGGCATCATCAAGGAAGTGAGCGCAGTGCTTGCAAATCTTGGGGCGAATATCGAAAGCCTCTCCAGCGGTGAGGAAATGGGCGCATGGGGCGGTGAGCATCTCTTCCGCGCTGAAGTGCTCGCGATCCTGCCAGATGGTGTGACGCCGGAGGAGGGCCAGGCCGCGCTGGAGGCAATTTCGAGCGAGATCATGGTCGATTTCAGTTTCGAGAACCCTGCAGCCTGACGCTAAGGCAGTTTTGCTGCGTTCAGCAACCAAATGATACAAACCGCGACACCATTGCTGTTCGCTTCGCGCTAAGCTGTGCGTCGTAAGGAGATTTCGCATGGCAGAATCGCTGGTTCGTTTTGGCAGCCAGACTCTGGCTCTGCATCGCTTTGGCCTCGGAGCGCGTCCAGATGAGCGCGTAGGTAGCGATCCGCGCGGCTGGGTTATCGATCAGCTGCGCCGTTATGATCCCGCCCCAAAGGCGCTTGATGGATTGCCCACACGCGCAGCGCTGATCACGACATTTGCGGACTATCGCGCAGATGTTCGCCGCCAGCGAAACCGGCAGTCTGAACAGTCGTCTGAAGCGATGATGGAAATGGCAGAGCCAGCCATGTCTGATGAGCAGACGACCGATCCTGCTCGACAGCGTCTTCGCGACCGGGCTGGCGGCGGCATGAATCCGCTGAGACAGGAACTCATCAGGGCAGGCAATGCACGGATTTCCTCCGCGCTGCAGACTGACACGCCGTTCGCCGAAAGGCTGGTCCACTTCTGGTCCAATCATTTCGCCGTGTCGGCAGATAAGCAGCCTGTCGTTCCGCTCGCAGGTAATTACGAATTTAATGCGATCCGCCCGTATATCATGGGTAATTTCCGTAACTTACTGATCGCGGCAATCACCCATCCCGCGATGATGCTCTACCTCGATCAGGCGCAGTCGGTCGGGCCGAACAGTCCGCTGGGACAGCGCTCTGCCCAGCGCCGGGGCGGGAATGGCCGTGCGCTAGGTCTCAATGAAAATCTCGCCCGCGAGATACTTGAGCTGCATACGCTCGGTGTGCGTACCGGCTACAGTCAGCAGGACGTTACAGAACTGGCAAGAGCGCTGACTGGCTGGACCGTGGCGGGTATGGCGCGAGGGCGCTTTGCCCGGCTGGTCGAGGGGGAGCCGGGTGAAACGCGGTTCATCGCTGCGATGCACGAACCGGGCGCTCGGACTATTCTCGGCAAAAATTATGCTGAGACCGGCCGCGAGCAGGCGGCCGCAATACTGGCTGATCTTGCCCGCTCGCCCAAGACTGCTCGGCATATTGCGACGAAGCTGGCGCGCCACTTTGCCGCTGACTCTCCGCCTGAGACGATGGTCGCGCGGCTGGAGCGGGCCTACCTCCAGTCTGATGGCGATCTGCCAGCGGTATATCAGGCGCTCGTGGACTCACCGGAAGCCTGGGATGCAAGCTCGCTCAAGTTCCGCAGTCCGTGGGATTGGGCGATCGCGATGCTTCGGTCCGCAGGAGCTGATCGCTTGCCCGGCCAACGCGGCGCGGTGCCGGTCTTCATGCAGCTGGGGCAGGGTATATGGATGCCCGGCAGCCCGGCTGGCTGGGGTGACAGGACCGAGACATGGGCCGGACCAGGGGCACTGATGATGCGGGTCGAAGTCGCTCAGCAAATCGCAGGCCGGATCGGCGACAGGCTCGATCCGCGCGAAGTAGCGGCTAACGCTATACCCGATGGGTTGAGTGAGAATACCAGGCTTGCGATTGCCCGCGCCGAGCAGCCAGCAACGGGCATGGCCGTGCTTTTTTCCAGCCCCGAATTTCTGCAGAGGTGATTCGATGACGCTATCCCTTAATCGCCGTCACTTGCTCAAAGGGGCCGGGCTTGCTGGCGCAGTTGTCAGCTTTCCAGGCCTTGCCTTTGCAAATGCCCAGACTGACAAGCGGCTGGTTTTCATCATTCAGAGAGGTGCGGCAGACGGGCTTGCCCTGATCCCGCCGCTGGGCGATCCCGACCTCGTCCGTTTGCGGGGATCAATCATGGACCAGGATGCGCTGCCGCTCGAAAGCCTGTTTGGCCTGCATCCGGCGCTAAGCGAAACGCGCAAGCTGTTTGCCGAAGGGCAAGCGCGGGCCATTCATGCGGTTGCGACACACTATCGGGACCGTTCGCACTTTGATGGGCAAAATGTGCTCGAAAGCGGAGGAGCGCGGCCCTATGCCGAGCCGACGGGCTGGCTTGGGCGCCTGCGCCGCGCCTTGCCCGATCAGTCGGGCAGTGCGCTTGCGATTGCTCCGTCTGTGCCTCTCGCCATGCGCGGGGATCAGTCCGTTGCGACCTTCATGCCAAGCCGGCTTCCGGATGCGAATGAAGACCTGTTGCTGCGCCTGTCCGCTCTTTATGAAGAGGATCAATTGCTGGCTCCGCTGTGGTCCGAAGCGATGAAGACCAAGGACCTTGCAGGCGACCTCGCCGGCAATAATGGCCGCAATGGCGCACAGCTGGGCGAACTTGCGGCAAGGCTGATGGCGCCAGCCGATGGCGCCCGGCTTATGATGATCGAAACCGGAGGTTGGGATACCCATTCCAACCAGCCTGGGCGGCTCAATGGTCAGCTTCGCGGGCTCGACCAGCTGCTGCTCGGTCTCAAGTCCGGCCTTGGCGAGACATGGTCGGACACGCTGGTCATCGTCGCAACCGAATTCGGGCGCACGGCAGCGGTCAACGGGACGCAAGGGACCGATCATGGCACCGCGTCAGCGATGTTGCTGCTCGGCGGCGCGCTAGGTAAGGGCCCGATGGTCGAAGCTGATTGGCCGGGTCTTGCGCAAAGCGCCTTGTACGAAGGACGCGATCTCAAGCCGACGAGGAGCTTTGCCAGCGTCGTTGTGGGCGCTCTTGCAGGACATTATGCGCTCGAAACCAGCGTGCTTCGCGGACTGTTCGCAGGCTAGCGGCGCCGATAGCGAAAGTACCACACCTCGTGATTGTAAACGGTACGCGCCTTGTGTTCATATCTGGTTTCCGGCCAGCCTGAAGGGCGAATTTCCCAGCTCGAACGGTCCTTCACGACCCATTCGAATTGATCGGTAAATCGTTGCATCACCATGAGTGCGTGGCGCAGGTAGACGGCGTGGTCAGTCCCGAAGCGCAGCTCTCCGCCGGGCTTCAACTTGGCCGCGAACAATTGCACCGGGCCATCATTCATCATCCGGCGCTTGGCGTGCTTGTTCTTGGGCCAGGGATCCGGATGGAGCAGGTAAATCATCGTCAGCGAACAATCGGGAAGACGCTTCAGCACGTCGATTGCATCGCCATGGAACAGCCTGACATTGGCTAGCCGACCGTCTTCGATATGGCTGAGTGCCTGCGCAACGCCATTGAGGAATGGCTCCGCCCCGATGAAGCCATGATTGGGCAGCAAGTCTGCGCGGTAAGCGAGGTGTTCGCCTCCACCGAAGCCGATTTCGAAGTGAAGCGGACAATCTTCGCCGAACAGCACTTCTGCGCTGACCGGTCCCTCTGCAGGCACAGAAATCTGCGGCAAGAGGTTGTCGACTAGGCCCTGCTGGCGCGGACGCAGGGGCTTGCCCTGACTGCGCCCGTATAGCCGGCTGAGCGTCGTTGGATCGCCTTCCTTGAATGCTGACATAGCAACGCCGCTAGAGGCTTGGACCCACCCTTGTCCAGAGCGCTTGCCCCAAGGCCAGACAACACCTTCGGTGAAGGGTGCGGTCTCGGTTGCATCAAGTCATTCGGTCACAGCATGGATCGGGCAGGTTTCGCGCTTTCAGGTGGTCAGTCGAGAGCGCTGTAGATGCCATAGGCGCTTGTGGCAGTGAGCGTGATGCCAACCATAACCAGCATCAGCTTGGGCGAGAAATGCCGCGCAGCGATTGCACCGATAGGGGCCGCCATCACTCCACCAATCAAGAAGCCAAGGGTCGCCCCTGCAAGATCAGCCACGCCCAATTGCACGATGAAGGCTGCTGAAATGGTGACTGTGAGGAAGAACTCGACAGCGTTTACCGTTCCAATCACCTTTCGCGGCTCGGCCCCTTGGATGAGCAGATTGCTTGTGACCACTGGCCCCCAGCCACCGCCTCCGGCCGCATCGAGAAAGCCGCCCACGAGGCCGAGCGGGAAGATCACTTTTGCAGGACGCAGCTTGGGTGGATAGAGTATGCCGCGAACCAGCAACCAAATGCCGATACAGGCTAGATAGCCCAGCACCAGCGGCTTCATGATGTCTCCATCGATGGAAGTCAGCACAAAGGTTCCTGCCAGGCCGCCGATTACGCCGGGGATAAGCAGACGGAAAAACAGAGATTTCTCGATATTTCCTGCGATCAGATGACTGATGCCCGAGACTGCCGTGGTAAAGCATTCGACGACATGTACCCGCTGCGAAGCAAGGGCTGGGGGTACGCCGAGCAGACCGACCATCAGCGTATTGGACAAGACACCAAATGCCATCCCAAGCGCGCCATCTACCAGTTGCGCCGCAAAGCCGATCGCGATGTAGGGCAACAGCTCAGCAAGATCGAGACCGAACACGTCCATTGGTGAGCAGCCCTTGTGCTGATGATCTGTCGCAAAATAGGGCGAAATTCACAGGGCGGCGAGAAAGAAAATCTTGCACAGGACTATGCCGTACAAACAGCAAGCACCCCGAAGCCTCAGGCTCCGAGGTGCTGCATGTCCCGTCCAGGCGGAACTTGGTTTAAGCTTATGCGGCGGCTGCCTCTTCAGCCGGATCGCGGAGCACATAGCCGCGGCCCCAGACCGTTTCGATGTAGTTTTCACCGTCGCAAGCGTGGCTCAGCTTCTTGCGCAGTTTGCAGATGAACACGTCGATGATCTTGAGTTCAGGCTCGTCCATCCCGCCATAGAGGTGGTTGAGGAACATTTCCTTGGTCAGCGTTGTGCCCTTGCGCAAGCTAAGCAGCTCAAGCATTGCATATTCCTTGCCGGTCAGATGAACGCGTGCACCGTCGACTTCGACAGTCTTGGCGTCCAGGTTCACAGCGAGCTTACCGGTACGGATGATCGACTGGCTGTGCCCCTTGGAGCGGCGCACCACGGCATGGATGCGGGCGACCAGCTCCTCGCGGTGGAACGGCTTGGTCACATAGTCGTCAGCGCCGAAGCCGAAGCTGCGGATCTTGCTGTCCATTTCGGCAATGCCGGACAGGATCAGTACCGGCGTTTGCACCTTGGCAACGCGCAGTTTCTTCAGCACGTCATAGCCGTGCATGTCTGGCAGGTTCAGATCGAGCAGAATAATATCGTAGTCATACAGCTTGCCCAGATCGAGGCCTTCCTCGCCCAGATCGGTAGAATAGACATTGAAACCTTCAGTCGTCAGCATCAGCTCAATGGCCTTTGCTGTTGTTGGCTCGTCTTCAATAAGCAGCACGCGCATGGGTCGGTCCCCCTTTGGCCCTGTTCGCGGTAATCCCTCGTCAAGAGAGATTGACCTGTATTAACCACACGATGTCTGAACGGAAAAGGTTAACAACGCGTAAAACGTTAAGCCGATTTAACTGCGAGTCTTTTTGGCAACACAGCCTTAAGTGTGACAATACGCGAGAATAGGTGCCGCTACAGCGAGGCAAGTTTCTTTTGACGCCGGCGCTGCGAGCTTGAGCCAAGCCCTATCGCTTCGCGATATTTGGCAACGGTGCGGCGGGCCAGATCGAACCCTTCTGCATTAAGCAGTTCGACCAGCTTCGCATCGGACAGTACTTTCTTGGGGTCTTCTGCGTCGATCAGCGCCTTGATTCGAGCCTTGATCGCTTCGGATGATGCGCCTTCGCCATCGCCGGTGCTCCCGATGCGACCAACTCCGCTGGTAAAGAAGTATTTCAGTTCAAAGCAGCCCCGGTCGCAGTCGAGATACTTGTTGCTGGTCACCCGGCTGACGGTGGATTCGTGCATGTCGATCGCTTCGGCCACTTCGCGCAGGGTCAGGGGCTTGAGCTCTGAAACGCCATGGCGGAAGAAACCATCCTGACGCTTAACGATCTCTACCGTAGTCTTAAGAATGGTCCTCTGGCGCTGATCCAGCGCCTTGATCAGCCAGTTGGCGTCAGCGAGCTTCTCACGCAGCCAGCCTTGCGCTTCCTTGTTGGGCGATCCGTCGCGAAGCTCGACGTAATAAGAGCGATTGACGATCAGGCGCGGCAGGGTGGCTTCGTTCAGCGATATGTCCCAGCTTCCGGATGAATTGGCCTTGACCAGGACATCGGGCACCACTGACCGGGCATCCGAAGAGCCATAGGCAAGGCCGGGTTTGGGATCATAGCCGCGCAGTTCTGCCAGCATGTCCGCAAAGTCCTCATCATCAACCTGGCACATCCGCTTCAATCGCGCGATCTCGCCGCGAGCGAGCAGGTCGAGGTTCGCAATCAGCTTTTCCATGCACGGATCGTAGCGGTCTGCTTCACGCGCCTGGATGGCAAGGCACTCTGCCAGATTGCGCGCACCGACGCCGCTCGGATCAAGTGATTGTACGTGAACCAACGCTGCTTTGACGATCGCCGGGCTGACTCCCAGGTCGAGCGCAATGTCGCGCAGATCAAAGGCAAGATAGCCAGCATCGTCGAGCAGCCCGATAAGGTGACGGGCTACAAACAGCTCTTGGGGATCGCGTGCAACCGCGCCAATCTGCTCTTCCAGATGCTCCGCAAGCGAAACAGTGCTTGTCGCATTATCCAGCACCGAGAAGTCGTCTTCGCCGGAAAAGCTCCCTGCCGATGCTGCCCAATCGCCGGTTTCGCTGAACCTCGTGCCTGCATCGCCTGTGTCGATGTCACGGTCGAGCGCAGTGGGGTCAATATCGAGCGGACTGTCTGACTCGCCCTGGGCCTGCCCGATCAGCTGGTCCGCTGTGAATTCTTCGCGCGAGATGTCGTCCGGCTCGTTGCGGTCTCCCGCTTCGCGCGAAACCTCACCTGCTTCGAGCAACGGGTTCGCTTCCAGCGCCTCACCGATATAGGTTTCGATCTCAAGGTTCGACGCCGCGAGCAGCTTTATCGCCTGCTGCAACTGCGGCGTCATCACCAGCGATTGCGATTGGCGTAGGTCTAGGCGGGGGCCGAGCGCCATGGAGAAAGCTCCTAAAGCGTAAAGCCTTCGCCGAGATAGAGCCGCTTAACGTTCTCATCCGCGACCAGATCCTGCGGAGTGCCTGCAAACAGCACCTGCCCGCCGTATATGATGCAGGCGCGATCCACGATATCGAGCGTCTCACGCACGTTGTGGTCGGTGATCAGCACGCCGATCCCGCGCTGCTTGAGGTCTTTCACCAGATCGCGAATATCGCTGATCGAAAGCGGGTCGATCCCGGCAAACGGTTCGTCCAGGAGCATGATCGATGGCTTGGCTGCCAACGCGCGAGCAATCTCGCAGCGCCGACGTTCACCGCCGGAAAGCGCCATGGCCGGACTATCGCGCAGTCGCTCAATATGAAATTCTTCGAGCAGCCGCTCCAGCTCCGCAGCGCGAGTGTCCGGATCAGGTTCGACCATTTCCAGAACGCATTTGATATTCTGTTCGACGGTCATGCCGCGAAATATGCTGGTTTCCTGAGGCAAGTAGCCGAGGCCGAGGATTGCGCGGCGATACATCGGCAGGTTGGTCACATCCTCGCCGTCCATCAGGATGCGGCCTGCATCGGGCCGTACCAGCCCCATAATGGAGTAGAAGCACGTCGTCTTGCCCGCGCCATTGGGTCCAAGCAGGCCGAGCACTTCGCCTTTGCCCACAGTCAGCGAAATATCCGAAAGCACGGACCGTTTATCATAGCTTTTCGCGATGGAAATGACTTCCAGACCGCCATTGGGCAAGGGTGCGGTTGCGTCAGCTGCGGCTGCAACAAGGGTGTCCGTATCACTCATCGGCGACGGTGTAGCAGCCATTGGCACTCAGAAAACCCCCATTTGTTTCGTTTTGGCAGGATTTGTGCATGAGAAAGTGAAAGCGTCACCGAGAAGCGTCCACAGCGGTGCTGACGGCGGCCATGGTTAGCAAGCTTGCCAGCAAGGCCTGTCTCTGAGATACTCCGATTCGGGAAGAGACAGCTTGGGGAGGCTGTGTGACAAAAAACGATTATTCGTCTCGAGCTGAAGTGGGCGCGCAAGGCGCAGCCCGGCGCCCTGTAGATTGGCGCAAGTCGATGAGCGATCATGTCGCCTACGCGCTGCTCATTTACACCGGCCTGCAGATCTTCGTCACAGTCCAGGCGCTCAAGGAAGGCTTCTCCTCGATCCTGCCTTACATTGCACTGGTCGTGCTGGTGGCAGGGATCATACCGGCGTGCCGCTGGTTTGAGCGCCGCTGGATGGGGCTGTCCGACAGTGAGGCTTGTGATCCCGCCTATCGTTCAGCCTTCCGCCGCGACATTGCATGGCTGTGGGCGCTTGCGATTACGCTGCCACTGCTTCTTACAGGTCTGTTCAAGGTGATGTTCAGCGCTGCTTGATCGCGCGAACGGGGAACCACAACTGCTTTTCAGACGCTTGACTGATAGAAGTCTGGTTTAATCAATACCAGGCAGTCAGGAGTTGTGAGTTGAGCGCAATCAGTCGTCTCTGCCGAAGACTTGCGATTATCGGGCTTGCCATTGCTTCTCTCGGTATTGCAGTCGCACCGGCTCAAGCTCTCCTGCCGGATACACCTGATGCTGCTGACACGGTCGATGGTGTTGTCGGTGATCAGCCAATCGATCCTGTGCCCCAGCAGGTTCAAGATGATCAGATCGAACAGCGGATTCGCGATATTTTTGGCGAGTTGCCGCAATTTGCGAAGGTCTCTGTGTCCGTCAGCGAAGGCGTTGTGAGGCTGGGCGGAACGGTTGCTGATGCCCAGGCGATCGCGCGTGCGGAAAACATTGCAGGGCGCGTGCAAGGCGTCGTCATCGTTGAATCCGCGATTGAGCGCGACATTTCTGTGGAACAGAACCTTTCCATTTTCTCGCAGGTATCTGACCTGACTTCGGATTTTGTGGCGCTGCTACCCTTGCTGCTGATCGCCATCCTAGTCGCAGGTGCGGTCAGCTTGCTAGGCTATGTCATTGCAGGTTCGTCAGCTCTTTGGGACCGGATCGCCCCGAACGCTTTCCTGGCGGAGCTGATCGGCAGTGCGATTCGATTTGTATTCGTCGTCGGCGGCCTTGTTATTGCGCTCGACATGATTGGCGCTGGCGCACTGCTCGGTGCTGTGCTTGGTGGAGCTGGTGTGGTCGGGATTGCGCTCGGCTTTGCAATGCGTGACACAATCGAGAATTATGTCGCATCGCTCATGCTCAGCCTGCGCCAGCCATTTCGTGCCAATGATCATGTTCTGATTGATGATCGCGAAGGTCGGGTCATCCGGCTGACAAGCCGCGCGACCATTCTCATGACGCTTGACGGCAATCATCTGCGTATTCCCAACAGTCAGGTCTTCAAGGCTATCATTCTCAACTACACCCGCAATCCGCAGCGAAGGTTTGAGTTCGTGCTTGGGATTGATGCTGACGACGATCCCCGTGCGGCGATGCAGCTGGGTCGAGACACGCTGTCGGCGCTTGGCTTCGTCCTGGACGAACCAGAGCCGATGGCGCGGATCGATGAGGTTGGTGATTCAAACATCGCCATTATTTTTTATGGCTGGGTCGATCAGCGCGAAGCGGATTGGGGCAAATCCCGCAGCCTTGCGATCGCAGCGGTCAAGGACGCTCTTGAAGCAGCCGGCTTTGCCTTGCCAGAACCGATCTATCGTTTGCGCTTTGACGGGCGGACCGATCCTCTGCCTATTGGGCGTTCGGCGGAGCGCACGGGAACCGCCCCATCGCCAGAACGATCGGCGAAGTCCGGCCTGGCGCCCGACACCGCAGAGGACGTCAAGCCGCAAAGCGAGATTGCTGAAATGGTCGAAAGCGAACGCCGCAGCGATGGCGAACAGGCACATGACCTGCTCGATCAGAAACGCCCGGTTGAATAACGCTTAATGCTTCGCCCGCTCGATCGCTTCGAGCACGATCTGCCGCGCTTCTGCGGCATTGCCCCATTTGCCAACGCGAACCCACTTTTCCTTCTCAAGATCCTTGTAGTGGGTAAAGAAGTGCTCGATCTGCTGGAAAATGATCGAGGGCAAGTCCTTCGTCTCGCCGACATCTGAGTAATACGGGAAAGTCGTGTCGACCGGCACGCAGATCAGCTTCTCATCCCCGCCATGCTCATCTTCCAGATTCAGCACACCGATCGGGCGGGCGCGCACCACACAGCCTGCGATGAACGGGCTGCGGGCGATCACCAGCGCATCGAGCGGATCGCCATCAGGTGAAAGCGTATGCGGGACAAAGCCGTAATTGGCTGGATAGCGCATCGGTGTGTGGAGGATGCGGTCCACGAACAGCGCTCCGCTTTCCTTGTCGAACTCGTATTTTACGGGCTCTCCTCCGGTCGGCACTTCGATGATGACGTTGAGGTCTTCAGGCGGATTGGCGCCGGTGGGGATCTTGTCGATACGCATGCGTCTAACCTTGCTTTGCGTGCCGCTCCCTCTCCCCAAAAGCGAGCACTTGGTAATGTTGGGGAGCCTTTAGCGGCGCATGCGCCATTGCGAAAGCCCCTCCTTGGTCGTAATCGCGCGGCCATGGGAAAGAATTCACCTCAGTCCATTCGCGGGACACAGGACATCTTCGGCGCAGATGCCGAAGCGTTCATCTTTGTGGTCGAAACCTTTGAACGCGTGCGCAAGCTCTATCGGTTTTGCCGGGTCGAAATGCCGGTGTTCGAGAAGACCGAAGTTTTCAGCCGCGCGATCGGCGAGACGACTGATGTGGTCTCGAAAGAAATGTATTCGTTCGAGGATCGCGGAGGAGATTCGCTGACTTTACGGCCTGAGTTCACCGCGGGCATTGCGCGAGCTTATCTCGAGCGCGGCTGGCAGCAGCACGCGCCATTAAAGGTTGCAACGCACGGGCCTCTGTTTCGGTACGAGCGTCCGCAGAAAGGGCGCTATCGCCAGTTTCACCAGATCGATGCGGAGATCATTGGGGCTGCCGAACCGCAAGCCGATGTGGAACTGCTCGCCTTTGCCGACCAGCTCTTGAATGAGCTCGGCATCACGGACGTGACGCTGCACCTTAACACGCTCGGCGATGCGGACAGCCGGGAGGCATGGCGCGCGGCGCTCGTGGAATACTTCCTGGCGGTGAAAGACGAATTGTCTGAGGATTCGCAGGAACGGCTCGAGAAGAACCCGCTGCGTATTCTCGACAGCAAGGATGCGCGCGATCGGAAGTTTGTCGCCGATGCGCCTAAGATCGATGATTTCCTGACCGATGAAGCGAAAGCGTTCTTTGAAAGCGTGACCTCGGGCCTCGATGCAGCGGGCGTGAAGTGGAGCCGCGCGGAAAGCCTGGTGCGCGGGCTCGACTATTACCGCCACACCGCGTTCGAGTTTATCCCGGATGAAGGGTCTGAGGCGGCGAGCAAGCTTGGTTCGCAAAGCACGATCCTGGGCGGTGGGCGCTATGACGGCCTGATGGAAAGCCTTGGCGGCCCTGCAACGCCTGCGGTCGGCTGGGCAGCCGGGATCGAACGGCTGGCGATGCTCGTGGGGGAGATGGGCGAGGCTAAGGCAGATGTGGTTGTTGTCGTCGAAAATGATGATCGCCTCACCGATGCCGTTGCGCTGATGGGCGCGCTACGAAAAGGAGGCTTCTCCTGTGAACTCGTGGCCAGCGGCTCGCCCCGTAAGCGATTCGACAAGGCCAAGAAGATCGCTAGCCATTCGCTGGTGTCCTTCGCAGTGACCGACGAAGGTTCGCCGATGCGGATTATGGGCGATGGCGGAAAACGCCACACGGCAGTTGAAAGCTTCATCCTGACCGGTCGTTAGCAATGATCGTCACCCCGGACTTGATCCGGGGTCCAAAGCGGAGCCACCGCTTATCCTGAATTGGATTCCCGCCTGCGCGGGAATGACGGTAAAGAGAAGTTCTGATGCGAATACCCGCTGAACGCCTTGATCAGATCGCGCACCGCTTTGCAGAGCTGGAAGCGCGCATGGCTTCGGGCACCCTTGAAGGGGACGCATTTGTGCAGGCGAGCCGCGACTATGCCGAGTTGGAGCCGGTCGCGAAGATTGCGGGGCAGGTGAAGGCCGCGCGCGACGAAATCGCAGGGCTGGAAGAGATGCTCTCCGATCCTGAGATGAAAGCGATGGCTGAGGAAGAACTCGCGAGCATTCGCGAGGAGCTTCCCGAACTCGAACGCAAGCTCGCGGTCGCGATGCTCCCAAAGGACAGCGCCGATAACAAGCCGGCCATGCTGGAAATCCGCGCTGGCACTGGCGGCGATGAAGCGGGGCTGTTCGCTGGCGATCTCTACCGCATGTATGAGCGCTTCGCAGCTGAACAGGGCTGGAAGGTCGAACCTGTCAGCATGAACGCGTCCGAGGTTGGCGGGTTCAAGGAAATCGTCGCCAATATTCGTGGGACTGGAGTTTTTGCGAAGCTCAAGTTCGAAAGCGGCGTCCACCGGGTCCAGCGTGTCCCGGTGACGGAAAGCGGCGGGCGCATTCACACTTCCGCTGCGACTGTGGCGGTCCTGCCCGAGCCGGACGAAGTCGACGTCCAGATCAACGAAGGCGATCTCAAGATCGATACCTATCGTGCGTCAGGCGCTGGCGGCCAGCACGTCAACACCACCGACAGCGCGGTGCGGATCACGCACTTGCCGACCGGCATTGTCGTTCAGCAGCAGGACGAGCGCAGCCAGATCAAGAATCGCGCGAAGGCAATGCAGGTTCTGCGCACACGGATCTATGATCACTTGCGGGAGCAGTCGCAGGGCGCAGAAGCTGAAGCGCGCAAGGCCATGGTCGGCTCGGGCGACCGCTCTGAACGCATCCGCACGTACAACTTCCCTCAGGGGCGCGTGACCGATCACAGGATTGGGCTGACGCTCCACAAGCTTGATGAAATCCTTGCCGGGCCAGGGCTTGGAGAATTGACCGACGCATTGATTGCCGAGGACGAGGCGAAGCGCCTCGCTGCGATGACAGAATGAAGGTCGCGGAGGCAATTCGGTACGCGGCCGAACGCCTTTCCGCCACTTCAGATACAGCACGCTTTGATGCCGAATTGCTGATGGCGCATGCGCTCGGAACGGACCGTTCGGCAATGCTGCTCAGGAGCATGAGCGATCCTGTGCCAGCGAGCTACGATGCCTTGGTCGAACGCCGTGCACGGCATGAGCCGGTCGCTTATATTCTGGGTCATGCGGAATTTTTTGGGCGCGGTTTTCTTGTCGCGCCGGGCGTGTTGATCCCGCGCGCGGACAGCGAAACCGTGGTCGAAGCCGCGCTGGAAGTCGGTCCCAAGGAAGGCCGCGTGCTCGATCTTGGAACAGGCTCGGGGGCTCTGCTGCTGACCCTTCTGGCTGAGCGAGAGGGTCTGGACGGCGTTGGCATCGATGCGAGCTTCGATGCGATCCAGATCGCAGCAGAAAATGCAGCGCGGCTCGGGCTTTCCGAACGCGCCCGCATTCTGAAGGCAGATTGGACCGCACCTGGCTGGACGGACGATTTGGGACGGTTTGACCTGGTGATCGCGAACCCGCCTTACGTTGAAGAGGATGCCGATCTTGCGCCCGATGTGCGTGATTTCGAGCCCGCACTGGCGCTGTTTGCCGGGCCTGAAGGCTTGAATGATTATCGCATTATCATTCCTGCGCTGAGCAATTTACTTTTACCCCAAGGCATTTGTGTCCTCGAAATTGGTCGACATCAGGCAATGGCTGTATCAAAAATTGCTGAAGAATCAGATTTTTACACGGAAATACGGCCTGATTTGGGAGGCCGGCCTCGCGCAGTCATCCTCAAGCAAAGGTAAACGGGGGTTGGCAAAGCCTGTTTGGCAAGCTACCTCCGAATCAAGCCCATCGGTCAATGCCTCGTTGCTTGTCGATGCGCTGAGTTCCGCAACACAGTTGAGACTGGCAGACGGGTAACCTCTGCTGAATGGTGCGGAGGAGCAGCGCTGCTCGACATACAGCGCATAGCTTGAGGGGTTTGCTGGCTTGCGCGTGACCTGAAACTTAACTCGCAGCCTTCATTTTAGGATGAGATTTCCTTGAACAATAACCGCAATAATCGTCGCCGCGGTCGCGGCAATCGCAATCAGGGCAGCGGCAATTCCGCTAACCGGATTGACAGTCGGGCTCGGGGCAATGCGCCACAATTGCTCGACAAGTACAAGAAGCTGGCCCAGGACGCACAACACAATGGCGACCGGGTGCAGGCTGAGTATTACCTGCAATTCGCCGACCATTACTTCCGCGTGATCGCGGACAATAAGGCGCGTCAGGAAGAGGCCCGCGGCAAACGCCAGGATGACCGCGGCCAGTCAGACGACGACGATGACGATGAGTTTGATGATCGCGATGATCGTCGTCGCAACAATCGGCGTTCGCGCGGCCGAAACGATGATGGTGCTGATCAGGACCAGAGCGAAGGCGAACGCGGGCTGGAAGGCGAGACCTTCACAGACGAAGATGACGAGGCCCCGCGGCCGCGCCGCGCGCGCAGCGAAGGGCGAACTCGCCGCAAGAGCCGAAATGATGAAGTCAATGGTGCCGATACAGGCGAAATCGACGCTGGCGTCTTGCCACCGGCGATCTCTGCCGGTTCCGAAGACTCCGGAGAGAAGCCCAAGCCCCGTCGTCGGCGTAAGCCGGTTGAGGAAGATGGGGATGATGGCATTCAGGCAGTTGGCTAGGATTGGCGCAGACTGACGCTTGCCCGTATGAGAGCTAGGATTGGTTCAACAGCGAGGCGCTAGAGTGTCAGTCCTCCTATCGCGTGCCTATTACCTGATGGTCGACCGACCAGCGATTTCCTCGCTGGTTCTTGGTCTCGTGGCAGCCACTGGATATCCGCCGCTTGGGCTATGGCCCTTCACGATCCTTGCGCTCGCTGCGTTCATTACCCTGCTGCAGGGCGCGCAGAATCTGAAGCAGGCAGCCTGGTGGGGCTGGCTGTTCGGTTGGGCGCATCTGAGCCTCTCGAACAACTGGATCGCGACGGCGTTCACTTATCAGGCGGAAATGCCGCCAGCACTCGGCTGGCTGGCTGTACCTCTCCTCTGCATCTACCTCGCAGTCTATCCGGCGCTCGCAGCGGTCGGGACACATTTCGTAACCGGCCTGATGATGAAGCGGTTCCAGATGAACCCGCCGGGTCTTACCAGTTTTGCGGCTCTGTTTGGGGCCCTTTGGATCGTGACTGAGTGGCTGCGCAGCTGGGTCTTTACAGGATACCCCTGGCCGCCACTGGGCCTCGTTTTTCTCGGTGATTTCACCCGCCCCGGGCTGGCGATGCTGCTTCCCTGGATCGGGACCTACGCGCTTTCCGGCTTTGTTATCATCATTGCAGGTCTGCTTGCGGCTCTGGTTGTTTACCGCCACTGGATTCTCGTGGTTGCTCTGGGGACCATCGTTGCCTCTGGCATGTTCCTGCCCGCGCTTCAGCAGCTTCAACCCGGCAATGTCCGTTTTGCCCTGATTCAGCCACTGATCCCGCAAACTGAAATGGATGACCCTCGCAAGTTCGAGGAGCAGTATGCCCGGATCGCCGAACTGACTGCACCTGGGCGGGGTGACCGGCGGCTGGTCTTGTGGCCGGAAAGCTCCTTGCCCGACTATCTCGAGGATGGATATCCGCAGCGCTACTATGTCCAGATGACAGCTGGAGGCGATCCTGCATTTGCGCGGCGCCGGCTGGGTGCGTTGATCGGTGAGGACAGCTTGCTGCTAGCGGGTCTGATACACCTCGACATAGGTGAAAGGGGCGGTCGCCGCGCCGCCGTAAGCGCGCGCAATGCGGTCAGCGTCATCAATCCCGCCGGAGAATTGGAACAGACATACGTCAAGGCGCATCTGGTTCCCTATGGCGAGTATCTCCCGATGCGCGAAATCCTTGAGCCGCTCGGCCTTTCGCGTCTGGTGCCCGGCAGCATTGACTACGCTGAAGGGCCTGGGCCACAAACGCTTGATCTGGATCGATTTGGGCGAGCAGGCATCCAGGTCTGTTATGAAATCGTGTTTTCAGGTCAGGTTGTCGATCGCGAGAACCGGCCTGACTATATTTTCAATCCTTCCAATGACGGTTGGTTCGGTGCCTGGGGCCCGCCGCAACACCTGGCGCAAGCACGTCTGCGCGCGTTGGAGGAAGGGCTGCCGGTGCTGCGTTCGACCACCACGGGGATCAGCGGAGTGATCGATGCTCGCGGTGTAGTCCGCGGCTACATTGGGCAAGGCAAAGCCGATCGGATCGACGGGTTCATTCCTCCTCCTGCTGAGCCGACATGGTTTGCAAGACTCGGCAATATTCTGCCCCTTTCCTGGGCATTACTCATTGCGTTGTTATCCTTGGTTGTCATGTATCGGCGCTCGGTCTAGAACCCCCATCCAGACATAAAGAATTCCTTATATGGCCTTTTCAGAGGCCGTCCCCTCCAATTTGCAGAGGTCCTATGCGTTCCGAATATCTTTTCACATCCGAAAGCGTTTCTGAAGGTCATCCGGACAAGGTTTCCGACCAGATATCCGATGCGATTGTCGACCTCATGTTGTCGAAGGATCCGGAAGCGCGCGTTGCGTGCGAGACCATGACAACCACCCAACGCGTCATCCTGTCAGGCGAGATTCGCTGTGCTCCGATGTATGACCAAAGCAATGAAGCCTGGGCGGTAAATGGCGGCTGGGCACCGGGCGCAAAGGAAGAAATCGAGCAGGCCGTACGCAGCACGGTGCGTGACATTGGTTACGAGCAGGAAGGCTTTCACTGGAAGACACTGACCTTTGAAAACCATTTGCACGGGCAGTCAGCGGAAATCGCAATGGGGGTGGATGCAGGCGTAGACGGCTCGAACAAGGACGAAGGCGCTGGCGACCAGGGCATTATGTTCGGCTTTGCTTGCGATGAAACGCCGGACCTGATGCCCGCAACACTCGACTACAGTCACAAGATCCTCGAGCGACTGGCGGCGGACCGTCATTCCGGTGCTGCTCCGTTCCTTGAGCCTGATGCCAAGAGCCAGGTGACACTTCGGTACAAGAACGGCGTACCTGTGTCCTGTACCGCAGTGGTGGTCTCAACCCAGCATGCGCCGGGATACCACACCGGCGAGAAAGAGGCCGAACTCAAGGCCTATGTCAAACAGGCGGTGAGCGATGTCATGCCTGCTGGCCTGCTCTCGGACGAGACCGTGTGGCACATCAACCCGACTGGCGCGTTCGAGATTGGCGGACCGGACGGCGATGCTGGCCTGACTGGCCGCAAGATCATAGTCGATACCTATGGCGGCGCATCACCGCACGGCGGCGGTGCATTTAGTGGGAAGGACCCGACCAAGGTTGACCGTTCAGCCGCTTACATCACCCGCTATCTGGCGAAGAATGTTGTGGCTGCTGGCCTCGCTAAGCGCTGTACGATCCAGATTGCCTATGCAATCGGCGTGTCGGAACCGCTCTCGCTCTATGTCGATACGCATGGCACAGGCACTGTCGGTGATGACAAGCTCGAAGAAGCGATCAAGTCGATTGCCAAGCTCGGCGGGCTCACCCCGCGCGGCATTCGCACGCATCTGGGGCTTAACAAGCCGATCTACCGCAAGAGCGCGGCTTACGGTCACTTTGGCCGGACGCCTGATGGCGATTTCTTCCCTTGGGAACGGACCGACCTCGTCGATGATCTGAAAGCGGCAGTCGCCTAACAGGCTCCTCTTCAACCGAGACAACGCAGAGCGGCGCCCCGGTCCTCTGGAGCGCCGCTCTTTTTGTGTGCGTTACCTCAATTGCCAGCCGCTGCAGCTTCAGCCCATTGCCCTTCGCGGTACCAGTGACCGACCTTGCGGCCGAACTTGGCAATCGCATTCATGTTGAAGAAGTGCATCCCGCCAAGCACCAGGACAGCAAAGCCGACCTTGGTGCTGAGGAACCGCACGGCATCGGGCATATTCGCAGGGGGCTCACCAAAACGCAGAGCCAGCAGGATGAAACCCAGGTTCACCAGATAAAACCCGACAACCAGCAGATGGTTGGTAGACTTGGCGAGAACCTTGTCGTGCCCGAAGCAATCGATCAGGAACACTTCGCCATTCTTGGAAAGAGTTCTCGCGACCCAGATAGTCAGACCAATGCTGATCGCGAGATAGGCGATATAGGATGGGACTTCGTACATGATTTCCTCCTTCTTCGTGGTGGAGTCTTCAGTGAATGAGGTCGTGGATGGGGTTAGTGCGCTTTTGGGCTTCGAGATTCTCGCGCTCGGTTTGCCGGGCCTTCGCTATCCCTTCGCGCCAACGACCCCAACGATAGGCGGAAGCAAGGCCTGCGAGCATTCCGGGCAGTACGAAAAGCAGGATTTCAGATACGTCGGTCGAGGAATTCCCGAAGAGAACCCAAAGGATGAGGAGGCCGGCGAACGCTCCGAAACCGGAGTAGAGCCAGGCAGCCTCCATCTCTATTGCCCGGAGCAGGGCGGTAATAGGGAGTCCGATGAGGACCATGCCTGCTGCTGCGTAGATACCGACGAAAATGCCGAAGGCCACAATACCCCCGACTAAGTCCATCATGCTGGTGACGCCACCTTCCATGAATGCGAAGCCCGCCACCAGAGATGCAGTGCCAGCCAGCGTCCCCCAGATCCATGCCGCAATGAAATTCCCGAGCCCTGAAAGGCCGCGGCGATCAGAAATTTCTGTAATTTCAGAAACTCGTTCCTGTGGTTCTTCCAGCACGGTTCTCGGCTCCTTTCATTCAGGGATTAGTTTGCGGATTTGCTGCCGGGCAAAAGCCGGGCGACTTTGCTGCCGAGCTTCATCAGCGTGACGAGCGTCGATTTGGGCAGTCGCTTCACATCGGCATACCAGCCAGCGAGATTGCCGATGAAGTCATGCATCCGCCCGATCCGCTCTCGCACATGCGCAGGCACTTCGCTGCGGCCTTCAAGGCTTTCAGCCAGTTCGCCCAGCAGTTGGATGGTCGGATCGATCTCGCGCCGCTTTCGCTCTGCGGTAATCTTCATCAGCATGTCCCACAGATCGATGTCCGCGGTGAAGTGATCGCGCCGGTCGCCTTCGACATGGACGCGCCGGACAATCTGGTAGGATTGCAGCTCTTTGAGGCCATTGGAGACGTTGGAACGCGCAAGGCCCAGCTTTTCGCAGATTTCCTCTGCATGCAGTGGACGATCAGACAGATAGAGCAGCGCATGCATCTGCGCGACCGAGCGATTGACGCCCCATTCGGTGCCCATCTCCCCCCAATGGAGAATGAAGGATCTGACTTCAGGGATGTCCATGATGCTCATGGCGACTCGCCTTCCTGTTCGTTATTTCTGTAATTACAGAAATCGATGATATGGTCAAGCGCGCTTCGCTCTTGCAGAGGAAGGCGAGACCTGTAACTCTTCAACCGGACGGAGGGAACTTCATGAATGTGCTTATGAAAATCGCGTGTGTCGGTGCGGTCGCGATTGCCTCAGCGCAGCCTGCTTTGGCGCAGCGCGTGCTGGAAATCGATCCGGAAACCGTTTGGGAGCATCCGCATAGCGGGATCAAGGTTCCGACAGAGTTAGGCGGGCTACCGCGTGGTCGGGTGACCGAATTCACACCTGATTACCTCAATCTCGGCTTTTCCTTCCGCGTAGACGATCAGCCAGACGAGATTTCGCTCTACATCTATCGCAACACCAATGGTGGTGTCCCTGTGTGGTTCGAACAAGCGCGCAAGGGAATTGAACTCCGCGAAATCTATGCGGGTCCCGAGCTGGTTTACGAGATTGCGCCCTATGCCTGGCCCGGGCAGGAAGGATGGGTCGGTTTGCGTGCATTCTATGATACGCCGAACTCCGACTATGCCAGCAGTACAGGGGTTGCGCTGTTTTCCGTGAACGGCTGGTATGTAAAAGTTAGGGTGACATCCAAGACACGCTCCGCCGCCGATCTGAGCCTTTGGGTGGACACTGCGCTACGCGAAGTGATGCTACCCGAATTGACAGCTCCGCAAGCCGCGCCTGACCCGATTTCAGATTGCGCGGAGAAGCTCGAGTTCAAGAAGAAAGCCAAAGATGCGACGGTCGACGGCGCCTCCAGCATAATCAATGCACTGCTTGGCAGCGTTGCTGCTGAAAAGCTGGCCGATGATGATGAAGCCGAACAGTCGGAACCTGTCATCTGGTGCCGCGACGGGCAACTGAGCCCAATGCAGGTTGCCTACCGGGCCAACGCCTCCACCGATTCCTATCTGATGGCATTGGGCGATAGCGGCATCGGCGTTTCGGTCGCCCCCGATTCAGGGGCTGCCCTTATGGCAGGGGCATCTGGTGGCGCAGCGAAGAGCTATTCCATTGCTCTGATCACTGATAATCAGCAGATCAATTTTGTGCCGCAGACTCGATTGCCATCGTTCAAGCGCGTGATGGAGATTATCAACGCTAACCGCCGGGTCAGCGCGACCTCAACATGGGGAGAGGGCAACAAGATCGAGCTTTCACCCGGCGCGCTCTAGCGGTCGGGCCTCCAATCTAAGCCGTCTCTAGAGCCACTTCATACTGCGCAGTCGTGCTCGCAGCGATTTGTTCTTTGGTGACGCCGGGCGCAAGCTCGATCAGGCGAAATGGTGACTGTTTGTCCGGCCGCTGAAACACGCCGAGGTTGGTGATAATCATGTCGACCACATTCTGCCCGGTGAGCGGAAGGGTGCATGCCGGGATGAACTTGGGGTCGCCTGCCTTGCTCGTGTGATCCATCACCACGATGATCTTCTTGACGCCTGCGACCAAATCCATCGCGCCGCCCATTCCCTTAATCATCTTGCCGGGGATCATCCAGTTGGCGATGTCACCGTTTTCTGCCACTTCCATCGCACCCAGGACGGTCAGATCGATATGGCCGCCGCGGATCATTGCAAAACTTGTCGCGCTGTCAAAGTAAGCGGAATGTGGCAGCTCGCTGATGGTCTGCTTGCCGGCATTGATGAGGTCGGGGTCTTCCTCCCCCTCATAGGGGAAAGGCCCAATCCCCAGCATGCCGTTTTCGCTTTGCAGCGTGACATGCATGCCTTCAGGGATATGGTTTGCGACCAGTGTCGGGATGCCAATGCCCAGATTGACGTAATAGCCGTCTTTGAGCTCGCGCGCGGCGCGCGCGGCCATTTCATCGCGGGTCCAGCCTGCAGGTGCCTCAGACATCATGCACTCTCCCTTTCACGCACTGTGCGGAACTCGATCTTCTTGTCGTACGGTGCGCCAACGATCATGCGATTGACGAAAACGCCGGGCAAATGGATCGCATCCGGATCGAGCGAGCAGGTCGGCACTATCTCTTCGACTTCGACTACGCAGACCTTCCCGCAGGTAGCCGCCGGTTGGTTGAAGTTGCGAGCCGTCTTGCGGAAGACTGCGTTCCCCGTCTCATCCGCCTTCCATGCTTTGACGATTGAGAGATCGGCGAAGATCCCGCGCTCGAGGATATAGGTTTCTTCGACACCGTCGCGGCCGACAAAGCTCTTGTGCTCCTTGCCTTCAGCGACCTGCGTGCCAACGCCGGTCTTGGTGAAAAAGCCGGGAATGCCTGCGCCGCCAGCGCGCATCCGCTCTGCCAGCGTGCCTTGCGGGCAGAACTCGACTTCGAGCTCGCCAGACAGGAACTGACGTTCGAATTCCTTGTTCTCGCCAACATAGCTGCTGATCATCTTCGCAACCTGCTTGGTGCGCAGCAGCATGCCGATGCCTTCATTGTCGATTCCCGCATTGTTGCTGGCAAAGGTCAGACCCTTCACGCCGCTGGCCCTGATCGCCTCCAACAAGCGCTCAGGTATGCCGCACAGACCAAAGCCTCCGCTGGCGATCACCATGTTGTCTTCAAGCAGACCCTCAAGGGCTGCAGCGGCATTCGGATAGAGCTTGTTCATGGCTCGCCCTCTAGCGTTGTGCGGGTGCGAAGTCACGCTTCATTGGGCTCGCTGAAGCAGCACACCCCGTATCGATCGCGCCGACGCTGCTGTGGAGCAGGCCGGTTTCGCTCTAAGGGTAGAAAGTGATGCACTTGCGAACGGGACCGATGATTCGGAGAAACCGGCGCTTGCCCCTGCTGCGCAGGACAAGACAATCCGATTCATGTTGAAATTCCAGAAAAATTGGCCGGGTTCTGAAGGTTGCAAGAAGTGCAACCTAAGATGTTCTTTTCGCACTTGCACAATTCTCTTCGCACCTGCAAAACGGTGAGGCCTTATAGGCATCCTCTCCCAAGACTTTCATGCCCGGTTGGCTTGCCAACCGGGCATTTTTCTTGGTCAAAGCCCTTGCGCGAGAGCGCCTTAGCGCACAGATCGGTCTTGAATTTCGGTGTCGGCTCCGTGGCGGGTGCGCTGATGCTGTTACCTTACCGCGCGATAAGGAGAGTGGCTGCATGGCCAAAGCCGACGCTGAAAAAGAAACTACCGATACCGGCGTTAGGCTTCAGGTCGCGCCAGCGCGTCAGGAAGAATCGGGCCAGGGTATCGCGCGCATGCCGCGCACTGCCTTTCAGGCGCTTGGGATTACAGAAGGCGATATCGTCGAAGTGACCGGCAAGCGTAGCAGCCCGGCCATCGCGATGGCTGCTTATCCCGAAGATGATGCGCTCGATATCGTGCGCCTCGACGGTTTGCAGCGCGGTAATTCCGAGGCGGCATCGGGCGAGCATGTCACTATCGCACGGGCGGAATCGCGCCCCGCTAAACGTGTGGTCTTTGCGCCTGCGCAACGCGAAATGCGGCTGCAGGGCCCTTCGCAGGCGTTGAAGCGCAACTTTTTCCGCCGCCCGCTTGTCGCTGGCGACCTAGTTGCGACAACCGGCCAGCAACCGGTCCAGAATATGCCCTCGGATGTCCGCCAGATGCTGCGAGCACCCGCCTATGCGCTTACGCAAATCCGGCTGTCTGTCGTTTCCACAACGCCCAAGGGCATCGTCCATATCGACGAGAACACCGAAGTAGAGCTGCGAGCCGAATTTGAAGAAGCCCGCGACGCGCGTGCAGTGGTCAATTATGACGACGTGGGCGGCATGGATGAAACGATCCAGCAGCTTCGCGAAATGGTCGAACTGCCGCTGCGTTATCCAGAGCTGTTCACCCGGCTTGGCGTCGATCCTCCCAAGGGCGTGCTGCTCCACGGTCCACCAGGGACCGGCAAGACCCGCCTTGCCCAAGCGGTAGCAAACGAATCCGATGCGCACTTCTTCACCATCAACGGGCCGGAAATCATGGGTTCCGGCTACGGCGAGAGCGAAAAGCGTCTGCGCGAAGTCTTCGAAGAAGCGACATCCTCATCGCCTGCGATCATTTTCATCGACGAGATCGATTCCATTGCTCCCAAGCGCAGCCAGGTTTCCGGTGAAGCGGAGAAGCGACTGGTTGCGCAATTGCTGACATTGATGGACGGCATCGGAGCGCGCGCCAACCTCGTGGTGATCGCAGCGACCAATCGCCCTGACGCCATTGACGAGGCGCTGCGGCGTCCAGGTCGGTTCGATCGTGAGATCGTGATCGGTGTGCCGGACCAGAGCGGCAGGCGGGAAATCCTTGCCATCCACACCCGAGGGATGCCGCTTGGCGACCAAGTCAATCTTGATGAGCTGGCGCGCGTGACACATGGCTTTGTCGGTGCCGATCTTGCGGCGCTGGCGCGTGAAGCGGCGATTGATGCTGTTCGCCGGATAATGCCGAAGCTGGATCTCGACGAACGCACGATCCCGCCCGAAGTGCTGGAGGAACTGTGCGTTGAACGCGATGACTTCCTTCAGGCGCTTAAGCGGATCCAGCCCAGCGCCATGCGTGAAGTGATGGTGCAGATGCCGAATGTCGGCTGGGACGATATTGGCGGTATTGGCGACGCAATTGACAAGCTCAAGGAAGGGATTGAGCTGCCGCTCAAGAACCCGGACGCTTTCCGCCGTTTGGGCATTCGCCCGGCCAAGGGCTTCCTGCTTTATGGCCCTCCTGGAACAGGCAAGACGCTCCTTGCCAAAGCGGTGGCAAAGGAAGCCGAGGCTAACTTCATCTCCATGAAGTCGAGCGATCTGCTCTCCAAATGGTATGGCGAAAGCGAGCAGCAGATCAGCCGGATGTTCCAGCGCGCGCGGGCCGTTGCGCCCTGCGTCGTGTTCATCGACGAGATCGACAGCCTGGTCCCGGCGCGAGGATCAGGTCAGGGAGAACCCCAGGTCACAGCGCGGGTTGTCAATACTATCCTCGCTGAGATGGACGGCATGGAAGACCTGCAGTCTGTTGTCGTCATCGGCGCCACCAACCGGCCCGCGCTGGTTGATCCGGCTTTGCTGCGACCCGGGCGCTTTGACGAGCTGGTCTATGTCGGCACACCTGACAAAGCGGGCCGGGTCCATATTCTGGAAATACACACCAGTGAGATGCCCCTGGCCAAGGACGTGGACCTCAGCAAGATTGCACAAGCGACAGACCGTTTCACAGGAGCCGATCTAGAAGATGTCGTGCGCCGCGCGGGCCTTAATGCGCTGCGCAGGGTCGGCGGTGAAGTCAAAGAGGTTGCCAAGCAGGATTTCGACGAAGCGCTCAAGGATTCTCGTGCGACAGTGACGAGCCAGATGGAGGCCGAATACAAAAAGATGCGCGGCGAGCTGAAAAAGCGCGCGGCAGAGGTTCAGCCAATCGGCTTTATCCACGAAGGGATGATCGAATCCACGCGTGCCAACAAGCACGACTGATCCAGCGTTGGGGGTCAGGTTTCGCGTGCCATCGGCCAGCTCGCGAATGCCAGCAGCGCAAAGGTGATGGCCAATGCCGCGAAGGCCAGCACGGATTGCTGGTCGACCACTGTGCCACTCGCGGCGTCGAAGTACCGGCCTTCTGAATTGAACGGGAGATCGCGGCGGCGATCCCACATTATGGCTGAGCCAATTGAGGCCAAGGCAAAGACCGCGCTGGCGATGCGTCGAATGACGCGGATCGAACTCAAGGCTCGCCCGCCTTGGGATGTCCATTAGGCACTTCGAGCCGATGGCGGATCAGGGCATCTTCCTGATTTTCGCGAATCCACTTGAGCATGTGCTCGCGGACGTCGCAGCGCAATTCGAACAGTTCGCCGATGGTCGGCGCGCTCATCGCCAGCCGTAATTCGACGCTTTCGGGATAGGCTTCCGTCACCAGGCATGATTGCGTTCGCCCATCGAACAGCGCATGCGCGCCGAGATAGCGTTCAAACTCTGCACGGATCGGCGCGATGTCTGTAATCGGATCAAGATGCAGCATCACTGGCCCGCTGAGGCGTTCATTGGCGCGCGACCAGTTTTCGAAGCTTTCATCGATAAACCTGCATGTCGGCACAATCAGTAAGCGTTCGTCCCAGGTACGGACAGTGACAAAGCTCATTCGGATTTCCTCCACGCGTCCGGCATCCGGACCGATCTTGACAAGGTCTCCGATCCGAAAGGGTTCAGTGACCGCAATCTGCAAGCCACCAATCAGTGATTTGAGAGCCGGTTGAGCGGCAGCGCCTACTGCGAGCGCCGCCAGACCGGCGGAGGCGAGCAAAGTCGTGCCGATCGATTGCACTGACGGAATACTGAACAGCATTAAGCCGACCGTGATGAAGACGATCGCGAAATTGGCCGTGCGGGACAGCACGGCAAGCCGGGTCCGGCGGCTGCGCATGGCGACTGGATCGTCCGAGGCTTCCATCCGATATTCGACCGTGGCGGTAAATGCCTTGACCAGGGTGTAGGCGATCCAGCCCAGCAGCGCAGGCCGAACAAATTGAGCCACCGGCTCCCACACGGCCTGAAGATCGGGGTTGGCGCCAGCCATCAGCGTGACACCCAGCGCAAGAATGGACCATTTCACCGGGCGGCGAATGCGCTCGACAACCAGTTCATCGACGTTGGTTTCTGACAGGCGGGCCAATCGGGTCGCCAGACCGAATATGATTTGATAGGCGAGGTATGCCAGTGTGAGCGCAACGAGAACCGCTATCCCTGCGTTCAAGCCGCTGTCCCAATCGAAGGCCCAGTTGGCGGGGTAATATCGCTGTAGCATCGCCTTGGCAGGTAGGTCGCCAGACGCCTGGCCGCAAGGGCGAAGTCAGATTACTTTCAGCGGAAAGCGGATGTGCACCTGGCATCCCTGCGGCTTGAACACGCGATCTATGCTCCCGCCAAGCTGCTGCGCAGCGCCGCGCATGAGCTGTGACCCAAATCCTCGTTCTTGCGTATCAACCAGGTTCGAAAGCCCGTCTTCGCGCCAGTCGATTATCACCAGATTGCCGTCAAGGTACCAGTCAATCTTGATGGCACCGCTATGCGCCCATGCGCCGTATTTAATCGCATTGGTGGTCAATTCGTGCAGCACCAGCCCGAGCGGCGTGACAAGTCTTGCCGGCAGCAGGACCTGTGGCCCGTCAATCTCAGCGCGATGCACTTTGGAGAGGTAAGGCGACAGAGTTGTTTCGACCAGCGCCCTGAGCGGAGCGAATGCCTCGTCGCCAGACCCTTGGGTGACCTCATGCGCCTTGAGCAGAGCTCGCACGCGCTGTCCAACGATGTCCAGGACCGGTTGAGCGGATGGGGCATCCCGCCCGCTCATCTGGACGATTGCCAGGATCATCGCGAATAGGTTCTTCACACGATGGTTGAGCTCTCCTGCCAGGAGGTCCGCCCGATCGCGTGCCGTTGCCAGGGCGCTCGCCTGCGCTGCCTCCGCCTGTGCATCGGCGGCTTTACGGATCAGGCGCAGAACCAGGATCAGCAGCAGGATCACCATCACCAGCAGGCCGAGCACGAGCCAGGGTGTCCGGGTCTCCGCCGATTGAGCATCGGTCAGCGCTCTGTCGAGAATATCCTGTTCGAGCACCTCAAGCTCGCGCACTGCCCCTTGCAGTTCGACCATGAGATCACGACTCTGGTCAGTCCGCACGCGATCCCTTGCGTTCCCTACTTCTCCGGCCTGTGCCAGGATGACGGTTTCCTCCATGACCTCGATCTTGGCTGTCGCAGCGCGCTCGATAGTGTCGAGCAGTTCATCCTGTCGCGGGGTTGCCTTCCGTGCGAGGGTCTCGCGCAGCAGGTTCAGAGATGGCAAGAGCTCGGCTCGCCCGCGCGAATAGGGCTCCAGGTACTCAGGATCCAAGGTTATGAGATATCCGCGCTGGCCGGATTCAAGGTTGATCGCGGCGCGATTGATATTGCGCAGCAACACAAGCGCTCTGGTGGTGGTCTGCACTTGCTCGCGTTCAGCCCGCTCGACCTGCATGGTCTGGAAAATCACACCAAACATCGTGAGCAACGCGAGCGCGATGATCACGACCAGGCCCTGGTTGAGCCATTCTCGGCCGGCTCGAGGGGCTGGAGTTGGGGCAGATGTCGAGCTCACAGCTGCCTGCTAGTCCCGGCAATCTCGTGAAACAAGAGGTTGCTGATGGCGCGCACTTGCTTCAGGTATCGGGTCAGTGCGCAGCGTCCCAACTGGCGCCCGTTCCGATATCTACCCCCAAAGGCACGTCGATAGTGACAGAGGGTCCAGCGGCCTCGGCCATCGCCCTTTCGATTACCGCGCTGGCAGCCTCGACGTCACCTTGAGGCAATTCGAACACCAGTTCGTCGTGGACCTGGAGCAGCATCCTGACATGGCCAAGGCCTTCTGCTTCGAGCGCAGGCATCATGCGCACCATGGCACGCTTGATGATGTCCGCGCTGGTGCCCTGGATAGGGGCGTTGATCGCTGCGCGCTCAGAGCCCTGGCGCTCCGCCTGGTTCTTCGAATTGATTCGCGGGAACCACGTCTTTCGACCAAACAACGTTTCGGAGTAGCCGCGCTCCCGCACGGTTTCGAGTGTGTCCATGATATAGCGCTGGATACCCGGGAAGCGCTGGAAATAGGTGTCGATCATGGCCTGCGCTTCGTCCGGCTCGACTTCGAGCCTGCTTGCAAGTCCCCAGCGCGAAATGCCGTAGAGGATCGCGAAGTTGATCGTCTTCGCCCGCGCGCGGGTGTCGCGGTTGACTTCGCCGAACATCTCGGTTGCTGTGCGTGCGTGGATGTCCTCGCCATTGGCAAAGGCCTCCTTCAGCGTCGGCACATCGGCCATATGCGCGGCGAGCCGCAACTCGATCTGCGAATAGTCAGCGGCGAGTAGGACATTGCCTTCCTCCGGCACGAAAGCTTCGCGGATCTGCCGTCCGATGGCGGTGCGGATCGGGATGTTCTGCAAGTTCGGATCGGTTGAACTGAGCCGTCCGGTCTGTGCGCCTACCAGCGAGTAGCTTGTGTGGACACGGCCCGTTGCGGGATTGATCTGCTGCTGCAGCGCATCGGTGTAGGTCGATTTGAGCTTCGCCAGATGGCGCCACTCCAGTACCTTCTTGGCGATCCCCGCACCTTCGCCTGCAAGGCGTTCGAGCACACTGTGATCGGTCGAGTACTGACCGCTCTTGCCTTTCTTGCCGCCTTTGAAACCCAACTTCTCGAACAGGATATCGCCGAGCTGCTTGGGACTACCGACTGCGAATTCCTCACCTGCCTCTTCGTGAATCTCGCCTTCAAGCCGGGCTGTCTCGCGCGCGAATTCCTCAGATAACCCGGCGAGGCGCGCGCGATCGACCTTGATCCCGTGGCGTTCCATCTGTGCGACAACCGGGATCAGCGGCTTGTCCACCCGCTCGTAAATGCGCGAGCCGCCTTCAATCGCCAGGCGGGGCTTCAAGTGCTGGTACAGCCGCCAGGTAATATCGGCGTCTTCAGCGGCATATTCAGTCGCCTTGCCGAGCGGCACTTCGCCAAACGGGATCTGCTTCTTGCCGGTCCCGCACACGTCCTTGAACGCAAGCGGAGTGTGTCCCAAGTGGCGCTCAGACAGCTCGTCCATGCCGTGCCCGCCGCCTATCCCGTCCGTACCGCGCCCGGCATCAAGCGCAAAGCTGATGACCATGGTGTCTTCAACCGGGCTGACGGAGACATCGTAGCGCGCCAGGACATTGAGATCGTATTTGCCGTTCTGGAAGATCTTGATGACGCTGTCGGCAGCCAAGAGCGGCTTCAAAGCTTCAAGCGCTGCGTCGCGGTCAATCTGATCCGGCTTCTCAGCAAACATGTCCGAGCCGCCATGCGCGAGCGGGATATAGCATGCATCGTTCGGGCCGAGCGCAAGGCTGATCCCCACCAGCTCGGCCTGCATCGCATCAAGCGCGGATGTCTCGGTATCCACAGCGATCAGGCGCGCCGCAAAACCCCGCTCGATCCAGTGTGCCAGCCGCTCCAGCGATTGCACAGTCTCATAGCCGCTGCGATCGATCGCGGGCATCTCCGGCAAGGGCTGGCTGTTCCCCTCGCTGGTTCCGGCATCACTCTTGGTCTCTGCCTTTGCGGGATTGAGATTGTTCGGACGCTCAGGGCTCCCGGCGCCGGCACCAAGCCGCCGCAGCAGCGAGGTAAACCCGTGCTTCTCGAGAAAAGCAGCAAGCGGTTCCGGCGGGACGCCGTCAAGCTTGAAGTGCTCGAGCGGTTCCGGAAGTTCGCAATCCTCCTTGAGCGCAACGAGCACTCGGCTCATTTCTGCATCTGCGCGGCTTTCGAGCAAGCGTTCCTTCAGCTTGGATTTCTTCATGTCGGCAGCCGCGTCGAGCGCTCCGGTGAGTGAGCCATGCTCTGCAATCAGCTTGCTCGCTGTCTTGGGGCCGATGCCATAGATGCCCGGAATATTGTCGACGCTGTCGCCCATCAGCGCGAGCACGTCGCCAACCAGTTCAGGCGGAACGCCGAATTTTTCTTCGACTTCCTCGCGATAGATGCGCTGGCTCTTCATCGTGTCCAGCATGTCGATGCGGCCAGTACCCTTGGCACCGCTTTCCTCGCCAACCAGCTGCATCAGGTCCTTGTCGGACGAAACAATGGTGACATCCCAACCTTCGCGCTGCGCGGCGCGGGCATAGCTGGCGATGAGGTCATCAGCTTCGAGCCCCGCTTGTTCGATGCAGGGCAGGCTGAACGCGCGGGTCGCATCGCGAATCAGCGGGAACTGAGGGACGAGGTCTTCGGGTGCGGGCGGGCGATTCGCCTTGTATTCAGGATAGATCTCGTTGCGGAAGCTCTTCGAATCCTTGTCGAGGATGACCGCGAGATGGGTGGGTCCATCGGCCTGATCCAGGTCTTCGGCCAGCTTCCACAGCATCGTGGTGTAGCCATAGACCGCTCCGACCGGTGTGCCTTCAGGATCGGTCAAAGGAGGAAGCCGGTGGTAGGCCCGGAAGATATAGGATGATCCGTCGACCAGATAGAGGTGATTCTTGTCCGCCATGAACTGGTGCTAGCAGTCGGTGGCTCGGCAGGTAAGGCGGGTGGAGAAGATTATGCGCTGTGCTCTTTTGGCTGCGACCTTCTCATGCTTATGGCCCCGGGAGCGACCGGCTATGGCGTTTCAGCGCTGCGATCAATTGAGGCGGAAAAATGGCAAAATATGACGAATCCGCTTGCGCTGCCACAAAGCTGCCATTATTTAGCACTTCCGAAGCAAGCCCGGCGAGGGCGCGCTTTGATCACCCGAGGGGGGACCTTCGGGTGGACGACAACTCGCTGACTTAAGGATTTAATTTTATGCGTAAGATCATTCTTGCTGCCGCAATCGCTGGTTCGGCTCTTGGCCTCGCTGCATGTTCAGAAGCTGCTGACGACGCTGCTGACACGATGGCTGATGCTGAAGCAGTTGCTGAAGAAGCAACCGCAGAAGCTGGTGAAGCTGCAGACGCAGCTGGCGAAGTAATGGACGACGCTGCTGCTGATGTTGAAGCTGCTGCAGACGAAGCTGTTGAAACCGCTGAAGGCGCAATGGAAGAAGCTGCTGAGTAATCCTCGCAGCCAAATTCCTTCGCGAATTTAAAGAGGGGCGGTGCCGGTCGGTGCCGCCCTTTCTTTATGTGTATCAGAGTTGAGGGCACGAATGAGCAGGATCGAGCTTTCCCGCTCCGCTCAACCCCCGGTCTGCGTTGCGCTCGTCCAGATCTGCGGGCTTCGCGCCTTGGAAGCGAACCCGTCATAGAGCGCACGCGCGATCTCGGCGATGCGGGCTTCACGGTTGGCGCGCGATCCTTGACCAGTGACATAGATTGCAACAGCAATCGTGCGCCCGTCTGGTGAACGGATAAAACCGATATCGGACGAGGTGTTGTTGAGCGATCCGGTCTTGTGGCTCACTTCCACGTAATCCGGCATGTTGCCCTTGATCCGTCGCGCCCCGGTCCGCGTGCGGCTCATTGCATCGAGGATCACCTGCCGGCTCTCCGCCTTGAGGAATTTTCCCTGATACAGGCCGGTCAGCAGTTGCAGCATCGCTTTGGGCGTCGCTGCGTCGCGTTCATCGATATAGGAAACAGGATCGAACTCACCGTCATCGCGGACCAGCGTCGCGATATCGCGATCGATGCTGAAATCCCTGATCCCCTGGCGACGCATCCAGTCATTGACCTTTTCCGTTCCGCCCACCGCTGCGAGCAGCGCGTCCGTTGCGGGGTTGCTTGACCGCGTGATCATGATTTCGATCAAGTCGATAGCCTGCATGTATTCGCCTTCGCGCACAGGCGCAGCGCGGCTTGAGAACTTTGCTGAACGGACTGGAATGAGCAGTGGAAACTCGGTTGTGAGCGAGTACTTGCCCTTTTCGACAAGCTCCAGATAGGCGGCCGCGACCGCGATCTTGCTCGTTGAAGCCATCGGAAACCTCTGGTCGCCAAGGACAAAGATCTCTTCGCCGGTCGAAAGGTCGACAGCAGCGACGCCGATACGGCCTTTGTTACCGTCCGCAACCCGGGCGATGCGCTGTTCAAAGCTGCTGTCATAGATCGCCTTGAAGCTTTGCGGCGCACGCACTTCCGTACCGAAGGCGTCGTCAAAGCTCGCTTCGAGCTGATTGGTCTGAGCAAAGGCAGGTGCTGCCAGAGCGACCGCTGGCGCGACCAGAACTGCTGTCAAATTCTTTAAGGCTCTGCGCATTTCTCGATACCTATCCCAAACAAGGTTTGCAGAGGCTTAACGGCGCGCGATTCTCTCAAGCAAGCAACACTTATTCGCGCTGCGGCAGAATGTTGCGCGTGAGCGACGATCTGCTCGTGCAGGAATGGCCTATTCGCTTTGTATGGCTGCTGCGATCCGATCAGCGGTTTCTTGCGTCATTGTCTTGGCGAGCTCTCCGACCAGCTTTTCTTGCAATTTGGTGTGGTAGTGGTGGCGCATTTCGCCCATCGTCTTGGGGTCCGCGATGATCAGCAAATGGTCAATTTCGCCAGCAATGCACTTGGCATTTAGCCACTCTGCCACAGCGGCGCCGTGAGCCAGCTCATCAAGCTGTGTCCTTCCGATTTCCCGGCCAACGTGATCCTGGTGGCGGACGCCAGCGCTGAAATTGGTCGTATCAAGCGCCGGTCGGGCTTCGTGCGTCAGACTCGGCTCGAATATCTGGCCGTCATTGCGGAACAAGATGAAGTTCTCGCCATCGACTACGGCGACGTGTGCTTTATAAGGCAACTTCATTCGTCATCTCCCTTGCATATCATCGATATGTCTATGTGCGCCTCTGGTGCCTTCACTGCAAGGTCGAAGGAAAAAGGCCCGGCGGATCGCTCCACCGGGCCCTTTTTTTGCCGATAACGGGGGTGAAAGGCTTAGAAGCCCATCCCGCCCATCCCGCCCATGCCGCCCATATCAGGCATTGCGGGGCCGCCAGACTTGTCTTCCGGAGCGTCCGTGATGGCTGCTTCGGTGGTGATCAGAAGTCCAGCAACCGATGCTGCGTCCTGCAGCGCGGTGCGCACGACCTTGGTCGGGTCGATAACGCCGGCCTTCACCAGGTCTTCATAGACATCGGTAGCCGCATTGAAACCGAGGGTCTCGTCATTGGCGTCCATCAACTTGCCAGCGACAACAGCGCCATCGTGGCCGGCGTTGGAAGCGATCTGGCGAACCGGCGCTTGCAGCGCGCGACGGATGATGTCGATGCCGCGAGTCTGGTCTTCATTTGCACCGGCGACGCCTTCGAGCGCCTTGGTTGCGTAGAGCAGAGCCGTACCTCCGCCTGGGACGATGCCTTCTTCGACTGCAGCGCGGGTAGCGTGCAGCGCGTCGTCAACGCGGTCCTTGCGTTCCTTCACTTCCACTTCAGTTGCGCCGCCGACCTTGATCACGGCAACACCGCCAGCGAGCTTGGCCAGACGTTCTTGCAGCTTTTCACGGTCGTAGTCGCTGGTGGTTGCTTCGATCTGCGCGCGGATTTCGCCGACGCGGGCCTTGATGTCTTCCGGCGAACCGGCACCGTCGACGATGGTCGTGTTGTCCTTGTCGATGGTGACCTTCTTGGCTTGGCCGAGCATGCCGAGCGTGACGTTTTCAAGCTTGATGCCAAGGTCTTCGCTGACCATCTCGCCCTTCGTCAGGATCGAAATGTCCTGCAGCATGGCCTTGCGGCGATCGCCGAAGCCCGGTGCCTTGACTGCAGCCACCTTGAGGCCGCCGCGCAGCTTGTTGACAACGAGTGTTGCGAGCGCTTCGCCTTCGATGTCTTCCGCGATGATCAGCAGCGGACGACCGCTCTGAACAGCTGCTTCAAGCACCGGCAGCATCGACTGCAGGTTGCTGAGCTTCTTCTCGTGGATCAGGATGTAGGGGTTCTCCAGCTCAACCGTCATCTTGTCCGGGTTGGTGATGAAGTATGGGCTGAGATAGCCGCGGTCGAACTGCATGCCTTCAACCACGTCGAGCTCGAATTCGAGACCCTTGGCTTCTTCGACGGTGATGACGCCTTCCTTGCCGACCTTTTCCATCGCTTCGGCGATCTTCTCGCCGACTTCGCGGTCGCCATTGGCAGAGATGATGCCAACCTGAGCGATTTCGGAAGACCCGGCGACGTCCTTCGAACGTCCTTTCAGGTTCTCGACGATCTTGTCGACCGCGAGGTCGATGCCGCGCTTCAGGTCCATCGGGTTCATGCCGGCTGCGACCGACTTCATGCCTTCGCGAACGATGGCCTGAGCGAGCACAGTTGCAGTCGTTGTACCGTCACCGGCGGCGTCGTTCGCCTTGCTGGCGACTTCGCGCAGCATCTGTGCGCCCATGTTCTCGAACTTGTCTTTAAGTTCGATTTCCTTGGCGACGGTAACGCCGTCCTTGGTGATGCGCGGTGCGCCGAAGCTCTTGTCGATCACGACGTTGCGACCCTTCGGGCCGAGCGTGACCTTGACGGCGTTTGCGAGCGTGTCGACGCCCTTGAGGATGCCTTCACGGGCATCACGGCCGAACTTTACGTCCTTGGCTGCCATTTTGGTTTCTCCTGGAATTCAGTGTGCGTTGTGGAAGCGAGTGCGGATCGGGCTCAGCCCAGGATCCCCATGATGTCGCTTTCCTTCATGATCAGCAGGTCTTCGCCGTCGATCTTGACTTCAGTGCCGGACCACTTGCCGAACAGCACGCGGTCGCCTGCCTTGACATCAAGCGGAATGCGATCGCCGTCATCATCGCGCGCGCCTTCGCCAACGGCGACAATTTCACCTTCGCTGGGCTTTTCCTGCGCGCTGTCAGGGATGATGATGCCGCCAGCGGTCTTCTGGTCGGCTTCGATACGACGAACCACGACGCGGTCGTGGAGTGGGCGAAATGCCATGGTAATGACCTTTCTTGTCAGAGTTGAATATCACTGTTGGCACTCTCAAGCGGAGAGTGCCAGCGAGCCGCAAATGGGGGCGGCCTGCCTCAGAGTCAACAAGCGGTCAGCAAATTTTTTTGCGGAATTTGCTTTCCGATCTAAATGCGCATGGTCAGGCCGATGCGATCGCGCAGCATCCACCGCCAGGTCAGCAGAATCGCGGCGCTGAAGAGGCCGGCAGCAAGCCCGACCCAAACGCCTACGCCGGCAAGGATCGTGAAGAATCCGAGGCCGATTGCCAGCCCCATCCCCGGCACCCAATAGCTGAAGATCGCGATCCACATTGGCACGCGTGTATCCTGGAGCCCTCGCAGGACGCCCGCCGCAACTGCCTGAACCCCGTCAGCCAGCTGGAATACGGCCGCAAGCATGAGATATTGCAAGGCAAACCCGATCAGCGCTGCATTCCGGGCCGCGTCGACATCGACATAGATCGACAGCAGCAATTCGGGCGTCAGCAGCATCAGAAGTGCTGTGATCGTCATGAACCCTGCGCCCATCGCAATCGCTACCCAGCCAGCTTGCTTGATCCCCTGCCTGTCGCGCGCGCCAAAGAAATAGCCGACACGGATTGTGGTCGCTTGTCCTACGCCTTGCGGCACTTGAAATGCGAGTGCAGCCAATTGCAGCGCGACCGTGTGTCCGGCGAGCTCAGCCGCGCCGAACCGTCCCATCATGAAGGCTGCCGCACCGAAGATTCCGGCCTCAGCCGTGACGGTCAGGGCGATGGGTGAGCCGATCTTCACGATTTGCCAGAACACGGGCCAGTCGGCTCTCCACCAGTTGGCGAAGATGCGGTAGCGGTGGAGCAGCCTGTCCCAGCGGATCAGCGCCACATAGGCGAGCACAACAATGACTGACGTGATGATCGTCGCGATTGCAGCACCAACCAGTTCGAGCCGGGGCATCCCGAAATTGCCGAATACGAAGGCGTAGTTCGCAACGCCGTTCACGATAATGCCAAGCCCGGTGATCGCCGTTGCGACATAGGGCCGCCCCAGCGCAGACACATAATTGCGCAGGACGCTCGCAAAGATCATGGGGATCATCGAGAATATCAGGACGGAATTGTAGCCATCAGCAAGTGCGATGATGTCGCTTTGCTGTCCGGTCACTTTCATGATCGGTACAAGCAGCCCGCCAGCAAGCACCATCGCAGCAAGGCCTGAGAAAACCGCCAGCCACAGCCCCATGCGGGTCGTGCGGCGGATCGGGCGGACGGCCTTCGGGTTTTCGCCGAGCTTTGCAGCAAGGACTGCTGCCATCGCGCCGTTCATGGACATCAGCGCCCACAGCAAGAGGCCAAACCATGACACAGTGAGCGAACTTGCGGCGAGTTCCTCGTCACCCAACCGTGCAATGAACATGACGTCAATCGCGTAAGTCAGCATCTGCAGAAGATTGGCGAGCGCCAGCGGCCAGGCGAGCTTGAAAGTCGCCCGGATCTCCTCGCCCCAGGTTGGCGTCAAAAGAGGAACCGTCTCACGCATAGCCTTGTCCGCCAGTCCTGCGGGGCATATGCCTGAAGACCAGCCGGACCGGATAGGCGCGGTTCTACGCGTTGGAAAGAGGCTTGGCGGGCAGTCGCACCGCTTGGCTCAAGCAGTGCGGCTATCTCGCAACAGCCGACTCGATGAACCGAAGTGAGACCCTCAACCGCCTTTGCGGGAGGCCTCCACCCGGGCGACGATTTCCTCAGGCCACGTTACCTGCGTCTGGGTCTGTGGATTGAACGCGGCACCCTCGAATTGCGCCTCTTCAGCGGCAGCGATTTCCTCAGCAGTAAGGAACTCGCTTGGCTCCAGCGCGAACACGTCGAGACCGCGCGTGATCTCGGTCGCATAGATGCGGCCATTGTACCAATAGGCTGACCAATATCCTCCGGCCACGAGCTGTTCATCGCTGATCGGGCCGCGATCGAAGTAGGCAATTTCGACCGGATTGGCGGTGTCGGTGAAGTCGATTACGCTGATGCCGCCCTGGTACCAGGCCTGCACGAAGATGTCGCGGCCGGGCACTGGAATGATCGAGCCATTATGCGCGACGCAATTCTCCATGTTGGTCTGCGGCGCGGGAATCTTGTAGAGGCTGCGGAACTCAAGCTTGCCGTCAACGATATCGTAAATTCCATTCGCGCCCCAGTTCATCGGATCGCCTGCCTGGCAGCGCGGACGACTGCCGCCGCCCCATTCATCCGTGAACAGCACCTTGGTGCCATCATTGTTGAAGGTTGCGGAATGCCAATAGGCAAACCCTTTATCGGTCACATCGTCGACCCTCTTGGGTGCCATCGGGTCGGAAATGTCGAGGAGTACTCCGTTGCCTGAGCACGCCCCGGCAGCGAGCTGAAGCGAAGGGAACACGGTGATGTCGTGACAGTGATCGGTGATGCGCGTCTCCTGCGTGCCATCGCCATGGTCACCGCCGCGCCACAGCCCTGCAATCTGGCCGTTTTCGGCAAAGATGCGCGGGCTGTCGATGATTCGCGCAGCGGCTGGGTTAGAAACCGGGATCTCGATGATATCGATACTGAACAGCGCGGTACGGTCATCGCCCTGGACATTGAAGCACCCGGCCATCTCCTCTTCCGGTCGGATGTAGGAAGTGCCTGAGTTGTAGACCACGATGGTATCGTCATCGGCAGTCACAATCGAGTGCGTATGGCTGCCGCGGCATGTCTGGACCTGGACAATCTGGCGTGGACGAGTGATGTCGGAGATATCGAAAATCCGAACACCTCGAAATCGTTCTTCGCTGATCCGTCCTTGAACGCCCTGCAGACCGCAATCGACGCGACCGCGCGAATCCTCAACGCTCATTAGCAGCAGGTCACCAATGACAGAGACATCGCCCTGACCACCTGGGCAGACAGTCGAGCTGACCAATGTCGGCAGGCCATCTGCGCCCAGGCGATAAGCGTTGAAACCGTGATAGCTGCCCGCGATGAGGTAGTCCCCGCTAAATGCCATTTCAGTGTTGGCGAAGTCGAGCAGCGCGTCGCGCTCGCTGAACTGGGCCTTGCGTTTTTCCTTGCCGTTATCCTCGACGGACGCGGCGGTGTCTTTGTCGCCATCCTGCGGAATTTCAAGGCGCAGCCCAGCAGGATTGGCCGGATCGAAGAAGCCAGCAGGCTTGGGCAAGGACGCGACCAGGCGCAGGTTGGAGATCGCTTCTCCCGCATCGGTCAGACCAGCCTTCAAAGTTGCACGCGGATCATCTGAGAGCCCTGCGAGGATGACATTCATCCGGTCGATTTCCTGGGTCTGGTCGCTGACAACATCGTTGGTGAAGTTGAACATTACTGGGTCAGCGGCGGAGCCGTGTTGCTCGTGGAGTTCCTTGACCATCTCGACCGCGCCCTGGTGATGCTCGATCATGCCCTTGATGAACAACCGGTCGAATTCAGTGCCCGATGCCGCTGCCATCGCGGCCATTTGATCAGACGTGAGCATGCCTTTCATCCGGTGATTGGAGTGGTCCATGCCGTGATGGCTGTGCCCCGTTCCATGCATGGGAGAAATTGGCTCGCCGCGGGCCTCCAACCATTCTGTCATGAAGCGAATCTCGTCCGCCTGGCTCGCATTGATGCGTTCCGATACGGCTATGATAGCTGGCTGGTTGGTCCTTCCTTTGACCAAGGCTGCCATTTCAACTGCCTGTCGGTGGTGGACGACCATGCCCTGCATAAAGGCAACATCGTAGGGCGAATAGCTCGTTTCAGCCAGCCTGATCGCTTCTTGAGCGTTAATCACTTGCGGAGAAGAGCCGGGGGCACCAGGCATAATGATGGGCGCATCCTCCGCGCTTGCTGGAGCCATGATGAGAAGTGCTGCCAAGGCAGCAGACGTAATCAGATGAGTGCGCCCGCGCATTCGATACCGTCCTGCATGTAGAGTGAGAGTCACCAGATGACGTTGCTCTATGACCAAAATTTCGTCCCTGCCAAGTGCCCAAAGAACATTCAGTTTCAGGCAATCAGAACGCGGGCAGGTGTCGACGCTGGCAATGCTGCGAGAGGAGGGCATCGAAAGTGCGGCAGATTCCTGCAATTGTGGCGTCTATCCTGGGGGGTGTACTGTTCATATTGCCCGCGCGCGCGAATGAAGTGTTCATCGGCGTCTATGATCAGGGTGTTGATACTCCATTCAGCCTCGACGTAGCTGACCAGGGCGGTGTGGCGATGCAACTGGGTTACCGCTTCGATCCAATCGAGACTGTCCTCGATATCGAACCCTACCTGATTGCTTCGATCAACACCGTTGGCGATGCAAGCTTCGCCGGGATCGGGATCAGCCGCAGGTTCGACCTTGGTCCGGTCTACCTGCGTCCTGGCGTAGGGTTCGTCATTCAAGACCAATCAGGCGAGCAGCTTGATCCCATCACCCAGGATCGCATTGATCTGGGCAGTCAGGTCCTGTTCGAGCCAGAGATAGCGCTTGGCACGGATCTGTCAGAGCAGGTCTCCCTCGAAGCGAGCTGGTCGCATATTAGCCATGCTCGGCTGTTCAATTCGGAACAGAACCCAGGCGTCGACCTGATCGGGATCAGGCTTAACCTGAAGCTTTGATGGACTCGAGCATTGTTACTTGACGATAACTTTTGCCGGCACACGAGATAGGAATTTGTCAAGACAAAATCGAAGTACAAAAAAATCGCCAGTCGGCAGGCCACATTTCAATTGTTGGACGGGAATTTTGAAGCAAGCATCACTCAGGGTTGCAATTGAGAGGTGTGAAAAATGTCCCGATTTCACTTTAAGATCAATTCTTTAATTACTTCGACTGCAGTTTTGGCGCTCGCTCACGGAGCCGCTTTTGCGCAAGAAACCGCTTCTGTTCCCAGCACCCAAGCTGAAGATGAATTGTCTGAGATTGTGGTAACCGGGACACAGATTCAGGGCGCGAAGATCAACGATGTGCTTCCGGTAACGGTTCTCGACGAACAGGCGATCGAAAACACCGGCGCTTCTTCGGGCGATGAACTGTTCCGCTCTATCCCGCAGGCGGGCACGGTTGCTTTCAACGAGCAGAACGCGACGACCCAAAACAGCGCGCGCGGCGATGTCGGCTCGATCAACCTGCGTGATCTGGGCACGGGCAATACGCTGCTGCTGATCAATGGTCGCCGCATGACGCTGCACCCAGGCTTCCAGACAGAGCTGCTGGTCCCCGTCGTGTCGTCCGACACGAACGAGATTGCGCCGGGCAGCGTGAGGCGGATCGAGGTGCTGCGCGATGGTGCCTCTGCGATCTACGGCGCTGACGCGGTTGCCGGCGTCATCAACACTGTGCTGAGGGGCAATCGCAAGGGCGGCTTCGTCGAAGCGGACTGGCGAGGTTCCGATGGTACTGGTCTCTACAGCTACACGCTGAGCGGCGGATACGGCTTCGATTTCGGCGGCGGGCGGGGTAACCTCACAGTTTATGGCAGCTACTTCCACGAGAACGGGATGCCGACCTCGGCGCGCGACTATGCTGCGGACGAAAACCGCCTTCCGCTGGTCGAGGGCACGGACTTCGAAGGCGACGCATCGTTCAACAATCGCAATACTTTCGGTCCGTTCGGCCAGTTCGATATTCAGGGGTCCTCGCCTGCGTCGCGCACGCCAATCGGTGACGATGACTTCTACCTCCAGCCGAGCACCTTTCCGGGCTGCGACTTCGATTTCGGGGGCGGAATCTGTGCCAATGCCGGTGTGACACCGACGTCGGCGGTGCGCTATAACCAGAATTTCGATGGCACGCTGATAAGCGAAAAGGATCGCTACAATGCCATGGCGCTGCTCAATTATGAGCTGAGCGATAATCTCGAAGCATATGTCGAGGCGAGCTTCTACCGTTCGGAAAGCCGGCGGAATAACGAGGCTTCGGCCATCCTTGGCGCAACGCCGATAACGATCGCTGCCAACGCCTACTGGAACCCATTCGGACCGGTTGGCAGCCCCAACCGCCTGCCTGGCACGACCATTGCGGCTGGCGGCGTCAATGTCGTGATGGAACGCTATCGCTTCGTCGACGTGGGCAGCCGCGATGTGACGGTCGACAAGAATGTCTACCGGTTTGTCGGCGGCCTTCGTGGAAACCTTGGCGAGTGGGACTTCGATACCGGTTTCCTCTATTCCGAAGCGAAGCTGACTGACCTGGCGCGCAACCGCGTGTCGATGACGCTGGCGCAGCAGGCGATCAACCGCACCACTTCCGATGCCTACAACCCGTTCAATGGCGGGTGCCTCGATGATCCAGGCGAAGGGGACTGCACGCCCAATTCGCAAGATATACTGGATTCGATTCGGGTCGATGTGTTCCGCAAGGGCGGGACGAGCCTGGCGCTTGCAGACTTCAAGATCAGCCGCGACGATCTGATCTCCTTGCCGGGAGGGGACCTGGGCATTGCCGCCGGTGTCGAATGGCGGCGCGAATCCTTCTTCGATGATCGCGATCCGCGCCTCGACGGCACAATCACTTTTACGGACAGCATCAGTGGCGACTTCGTGGGCAGCGACGTTGTGGGAACCAGCCCGTCGCCTGACACCAGAGGCAACCGCAAGGTCTATTCTGCTCATGCCGAGGTATTCGTGCCTGTGGTCGGCCCGGACATGAATATCCCGCTGGTGGAAGAGTTCAATGTCCAGCTTGCCGGGCGGATCGAGCGGTTCACCGATATCAAGGAAACCGCAATGGTTCCGCGTGTCGCTGCATCGTGGACGACCGTCCCTGGGGTCATCTTCCGTGGCGCCTGGTCCGAGGGTTTCCGTGCGCCGAACCTGGTGCAGGTCAACGACGCGGGCACAACCCGGGTCAATACGCGCGATGACTGGGTGATCTGCTACGCGAGGGCAAACACCACGCTTCCGCCGCCCGATCGCATTGCCAATATCGGCGCGTGCCCGGGCCAGAGCACGGTCAGTTTCCGCTCTGGCACCGAGGATCTCAAGCCCGAAGACAGCGAGAGCATCAATCTTGGAGTCGTTCTCGAGCCAACCTTCCTTCCCGGTTTGACGCTCACTGCGGACTACTGGCGGGTCAAGCAGACGGGCCTTGTCGGGACGTTCGGGGATGACAACTTCATCGCGCTCGATCTGTTGCGCCGGCTCAACGGCGGCTCAAGCCCGAACGTCATTCGCGAGGCTCCGACTGCGGATGACATAGCCTTGTTCGCAGGAACGGGCCTCGAGCCGGTCGGCGAGATCATCCGCGTGCTCGATCCATATGTGAACCTCGACAGCCGCGTTTCGAAGGGATGGGACTTCGGCCTGTTCTACAGCGTGCCCGATTTCGGCCTGGGCGACTTTCGCCTGCGCTTCAATGCGGCAAGGCTGAAGAGCTTCGTCCAGTCTGCCGGTCCTGACAGCCAGGAACTGCTGGCCGGTATTGCAGCAGGCGATCTGCCGCCCGACGTCACAGTCGGCAGCCTTGGCGAACTGCTGGAAATCGACGGGCGCCCGAAATGGCGATTCAGCGGCTCGGTCAACTGGGAAAGCGGCCCGTTCGAAGTCGGGCTGTTCAGTCAGTATGTCGGCAAGGTTTGGGACACCAGCGTCACGCGCGACGTGCTGATCGACACCGACGATCCGAACGGCAATTTCTTCCGCGTTGACGACATCATGACGTTCAACCTGTCATTTGCCTATTCGATCGAGAACGACACGCCGCTCGACGGTACTCGGCTGCGCTTTGCGATCAACAATCTGTTCGACAAGGATCCGCCGCTCGCTGACGAGCAGTTCGGTTACTTCAGCGAATTGCACAGCGCGCGCGGACGGGTTTTCCATGTGGAGCTGCGCAAACAGTTCTGAGTTCGGCTGCCCGTTATCGGCTGGCCATGGATGCGAAAACGGGAATTTGCATTCATCAGCCGGAGCTCAGTCGGACTTTCGGGGCGCGTCCTGTGGGCGCGCCTCGATTGATTCAAGAACGCAAAAAGTAAAGGGCGGCGCCATCGCTGGCACCGCCCTTGCTGTGATCTCGAGACGAGAACTAAGTGTAAGCCCAAGGCTTACTTCAGTTCGACGGTACCGCCTGCTGCTTCGATCTTCGCCTTGACTTCTTCGGCTTCCGCCTTGTTGACGCCTTCCTTGAGCGGCTTCGGCGCACCTTCGACCAGAGCCTTGGCTTCAGTCAGGCCCAGGCCGGTGATGGCGCGGACTTCCTTGATGACCTGGATCTTCTTGCCACCGTCGCCGGTGAGAATGACGTCGAATTCGTCCTTCTCTTCAGCGGGTGCAGCAGCGTCGCCGCCGCCAGCAGGTGCAGCAACAGCCACAGCAGCAGCGGCGCTGACGCCCCATGCTTCTTCGAGGGCGGTTGCGAGTTCTGCTGCCTCGAGGACAGTCAGCTTCGACAGTTCTTCAACAAGCTTGGCAATATCAGCCATGATGTTTCACTCCAAAAAATTGTCTGGGATGCCCTTGTGCGGGTCATCCCGAAAACGTGGTTCAAAATCGCGTTTGCGAAAAAAGCGTCCCTTAAGCAGCTTCGCTGGCGCCATAGGCACCGAATACGCGGGCAAGCTTGGCAGCCGGTGCGTTGACGACCTGAGCAACCTTGGTTGCCGGGGCGTTGACGAGGCCAACAATCTTGGCGCGCAGCTCGTCTAGGCTTGGCATCGAGGCGAGTGCCTTGACCCCTGCTTCGTCGAGCACCTGCGTGCCCATCGAGCCACCAACAATCTCCAGCTTGTCGTTCGACTTCGCGAAATCGACAGCAGCCTTGGCGGCTGCGACCGGGTCTTCAGACCAGGCTAGTGCAGTCGGGCCGGTGAGGTATTCCTCGAGCCCGACATAGTCGGTGTCCTTCAGGGCGAGCTTGGCGAGACGGTTCTTCGCAACCTTGTAGGACGCACCAGCTTCCCGCATCTTCGTGCGCAGGTCGGTGGACTGTGCCACCGTCAGGCCGAGGTTGCGGGTGACAACCACCACGCCAACTTCGTTGAAGACCGAGTTGAGCTCTGCGACCGCATCGGCTTTCTGCGAACGATCCATGCCATACTCCTTCACTATGGCCGCACCCACTTGCATGCGCACGACCGGCTCAAATCTGGCCATGCCGCTTACCGACAGAACCAAAGGTCCGTTTGACTAGGGAAGGAGGACACCGCGTGCGGCATCTTGTGGCCATGCGTTTCAGCAGAGCCGGAAAATCTCGATTCCCCGTCTAGGCTGGAAATTAAGAGAACCCGATTGCTCTCACCAACTGTCTCGGACGGATGACCACTCGAAAGCAGTCGAAGGCGCAATTAGCGTCAACGACGACTGAGTCAAGCAAATTGGGCCGGTCGAGGTCACTTGCTTGCCGCCGGCCCTTCTCCATCGAACAGCACGAATGCGCCCGCTGCCTTTGCCATGCCGCCATTGTCATGCCCCACGCCAGGGACGGTTTGCAGCGACCAGTTGAAGTTCCAACCTTCGCGACGGGCCATTTCCTTTCCGAATGCATGGAAATACTGTCCACGTGCGAAGCGATGCTTGCCCTGCCGCATGGCAGCATCCGAGCGGTTGAGGTTGGATGAATCCGTGTCGGTGTCCGCCTCACCGAGCAAGATCACCGTGTCGGCTGCAAGCGCTGCCTTGAGATCCTCTGTGCCGAGATCGAGCGCGTTCGCACCGTCCGGGTAATTCAGCGCGAAAGTGGGCAAGGTGTACCACCCGGCATTAGCGGCGATGTAACGCTTCGCGCGTGTGTTTCGCTGGGTTAGCAGGAAGCGATGAACGAACTGCGAGCCAGCTGAATGGCCATACAGCGTGTAGCCTTGCTGCGTTCCTGAAAGCCGGGACACTACGTCATCGAACAGCGGTTCGATCGCTGCAAAGCTCCATTGTGACCTAGGGCGCAGGTCACTGCTTCCACGCGAAACGATATTGCCGAGGTTGTATTCCCGAGACGTCGGAAAATCCCGGCGGTTGAACTCGGGGAAGATTGCGACAAAGCCATGGCTTTGCGCGGCGGTGCGCCACTCACGAAGATAGCGGTCTGCATCGCGCTCCATTCCATGCATGCCAATAAGGATCGGTGCGTGTGCCAGATCGATCCCATCAGGAACAAACGCCCAAACCTTCAGTGCCGGGCCAACCCAACTCTCAAAAGTGAACTTGCTTTCCCCGACCGCCAGTTTGGCTTCTGAAGAGATTGCTGCAGTTTGCTCCTTTGCCTCAGATGGCACAGCGGCCCAAGCAGGGAAAAAGGCGCTGAAGGTGAAGGCCAGGTACGAAAGGAAGCGAATCGTCATGCGCCTTTATGCCCGGGGTGCCAAGGCGATGCGAGAGCGATCTTGTGATCCAGGAGCAACTGTAACGAAGTAGGGATTGGCGGACTAGATGAAAGAGGCCGCTCCGGCTGGGGATGCGGAGCGGCCTCGTGGGGAGCGGGCTGGGGTCAGGGGGACTTGCCGGTTTCTCCGGGGGAAGAGAGCAGCCCGCTTGAACGCTACTCTGCCTCGTAGGTCAGCAAGTCTCCGGGCTGGCATTCCAGCTCGCGGCAGATCGCTTCGAGGGTCGAGAAACGGATTGCCTTGGCCTTGCCGGTCTTGAGGATCGAAAGGTTGGCGAGGGTGAGACCGACGCGGTCTGCCAGTTCGGTCAGCGTCATGCGTCTGGCGTAGAGAATGTCGTCGAGCTTGACCACGATGTTGCCTCCTTCTGAATCAGCGCCCATCAGACAGTTCCTTCCAGGTCTTCGCGCATTTCGGTGCCCTTGCGGAACACACGGGCAAGGATGAAGAGGATGACGATCGTAAGCACCATCGACATGTCAAAGCTGAAGGCGACATGCACATCGGTTTCATCCAGCGTTTCGACCCAGCTCTCCAAGGCGAGGCCAACCGCAGCGGCAACGCTCATCAAGATGTAGATACCGGTCAGGTGCCAGGCCATGCTGGTCAGCCGGTCCGCATTGTCCGGAACAAAAGGATCACCTTTCTCAACCGTCTCGATGATGCGGCGCAGAAAGCCGAAGAAGCGGAAGGCAAGCAAGGTCACGACGATGATGATGATGAAGAGCCCCGCAATGGTACCTGCCGGTATCTGTGCGGCGGTGGTGCCGTGTTCTGCCAGGAGCTCTGCATTGATAGAGTCCCGGAAGAAGAAGAGCACAGGCAGGATGATGGCCAGGACGATGCTGCAAAGTGCCATTAAGCCCTGCATGATCAGTGTGAGGACGCGGCCTGCGAGCAGGAGCGGATCAGTAGGACGCTTGGACATTTGGAACTCCCCGTTGCTTGTGGATGTCATTGACAGGCTCAAGCCAGCTCGACTTGCTGCGTTGCGGTCGATTGCGCCTGAGCAGGCGGAACAGTGACGATCGCCTGGAGCGAAACGATTGAGATGAAGATAGCTGAGGCAGCGGCGAGTGATTGTTGCTTGAAATTTGACATTTATCGATCTCCTAGATGCTCAATATCGATAAACAATATATACGACATCGATAAACGTCAAGAAAAATTATTGAAAAACAATATGCAGCATATCGTTTCTCAAAAAAGACATTGAATTCTGGGAAGAAATTCAACGGGTCCGGATGCCGACCTCCGGTCAGCAAGCCTTCTCAGCAAACCGTCTCGCAAGGGACCGAAGCGTGGGGCGAATCAGCAAGAGGAAGGACGAATCGGGCCGATCACCATGCCAAGCTGGTCGCGCAGGCCTTCGATTTCGACTGACTGTCCTTCTTCCAGCATGATGCCGGGAATCGGCGTCAACTGGATTCGCCAGTGCATATCGGCGGCGCTGCCGGGAGAATTTTCATATCGCAGTCCAGGAGCGAACTCGAAGCCGATCCATTGCGCGATGACATTGGCGTGCCCGCCAAAGCACGTCACCGAGGCGGCGCTGCTATCGGTGGGCCGGTGGATCAGGCCTGGTGCGTAATCGAACGAGAACAGGGCGGCTGATGATGACCGCAAGTTCAGCTTGGGGTTGTCCGGGCGGATCCCCACCCGGTGCGGTAACAGTTGCGCGCAAAGCGACAGGTCGAAGCCTTCGACTTCGCTCGTTGCAACTGGCAAGTCGGCATATTCTCCCAGCGCGACTTGGACCCAGGCCTTGCCGGGCAGGAATAGTCCGCCCTCCTGGCACAGCCGCCGACTGGCATCGTTGAGCGATGGCAGCAGGGACTCGCTCAGCATATCGTCAGCAATCAACTCTGACACGATCAGGTCGACACCGCCATCCAAGTCGACTTTGGGATCGAGCTCGACCGATGATTTCGCAAACACCATGATGGCGTCCGCCATGCCATTGGCCGCGATCACCTCTTTTGCAGCAGCAGCGAGCACAGGATTCGCCTCGCAGGCGTAAACCCGTTTCGCACCCGCCCGCACGGCCATCATTGCCAAGAGGCCGGAACCTGTCCCGATGTCGAGCACCGTCCGACCCGGTGCAAGCGTTTCCAAGGCCGTGCGATAGACAGCGTTTCGTTGGCTGTCTCGCAGCATCCCGCCGTGAAAAGCGGGGATCAGGTGGGCGACAGCCTGCCGGATTGTTGCATCCCACAGCGCCATGCCGGCATGCCGACTTCGGGCCTGAGTGATGAGGTGCGAGACCATGCTGAGACGCCCCGACTCAGCAAGGCCGCGTTCCATCAGCAGAAATTGTGCCGGATTTTCCAGCAGGTCATTGATCGGCAGCTCAGCACTAAGCGACTCAGCCATTTCCCCTCCAGACATCAATCAATGTCTATCTCCGACAAATACTGCCATTCGCGCAACTCAGCAAAGCAATTTCTGAGACGAGGCGAGACTAGGCAATGCAGGATGGCCCGAGGCGATTGACAAGGTGGGCGCGCATTCCTAAATGCCCGTCAACCGCAGGCTTCGAGCAAGGCTGATTCATGCGCGGGGATCGGTCTTAAGGATGGAAGCAGCGGGCTTCATAATCGCGACGCTTTAATAAGCTGCAGCAGCGCGGCCGGGAGGCTGCGCCCAACGCTGCGGCCTTTTCGCGTCCTTATGAAGCCAGTTTCGCGTGACGCAGACGCAATCACGACTTCAAGGCCCGCGGGCATCCTTCGCGGCGGGCCACTAATAAAGAGGCATATCTCTTCCATGGCTACCAAGGCGAAATCGACTGGCAAGGCCGCTGCCCCACAAGGCACCGCCAAGCGCCGCATCCGCAAGATCTTCGGAGATATTCACGAAGCGGTGCAGATGCCGAACCTGATCGAGGTTCAGCGCGAAAGCTACGAACAGTTCCTGCGTTCCGACAAGGAAACAGGCTACGTATCCGGCCTCGAGAAGACGCTGCGCAGCGTGTTTCCGATCCGCGATTTCGCCGGCACGGCCGAGCTCGATTTCGTGCATTACGAGCTTGAGCCGCCGAAATACGACACCACTGAATGCCGCCAGCGCGGCATCACCTATGCGGCTCCGATGAAGGTGACGCTGCGCCTGATCGTGTTCGAAGTCGACCAGGAAACCGAAACCCGCTCCGTTTTGGATATCAAGGAGCAGGACGTCTACATGGGCGATATGCCGCTCATGACGGACAACGGCACTTTCATCATCAACGGCACAGAGCGCGTGATCGTCAGCCAGATGCACCGTTCGCCCGGTGTACTGTTCGACCATGACCGCGGCAAGACACACAGCTCGGGCAAGCTGCTGTTCGCCGCGCGCGTGATTCCTTATCGCGGTTCATGGCTTGATTTCGAGTTCGACGCTAAGGACATCGTCAACGTCCGCATCGACCGCAAGCGCAAGCTGCCGGTCACCGCGCTGCTTTATGCGCTCGGACTTGACAGCGAAGATATCCTGCATTTCTTCTATGACACTGTCACTTGGGAACGTGCTAAGGACGGATGGAAAATTCCGTTCGTCGCAGAAGCATGGCGCGGCCAGAAACCTGCATTCGCTCTGGTCGATGCCAAGACCGGGGAGGAAGTGTTCCCGGCGGGTCAGAAGATCAGCCCGCGTGCAGCCAACAAGGCCGCCAAGGATGGTCTGGAAAGCTTGCTGCTTCCAACCGAAGAAATCTTCGGGCGCTATTCAGCCAACGACCTGATCGATGAAAAGACCGGTCGGATCTACATCGAGGCAGGTGACGAAGTGTCGCCCGAGCATCTTGAAGCGCTCGACAATGCAGGCTTCGACAAGCTCGAGCTGCTCGACATCGATGAAGTCAACACCGGTCCGTGGATCCGCAACACTCTGAAGGCGGACAAGGCGGAGAACCGCGACGAAGGTCTGGAGGCAATCTACAAGGTCATGCGTCCGGGCGAGCCGCCGACGAAGGAAACCGCAGAGGCGCTGTTCGAAGGCCTGTTCTTCGACGCTGAACGCTACGATCTCTCCGCTGTTGGCCGGGTCAAGCTCAACATGCGCTTGGGCCTGGATGCAGAGGATACTGTCACCACGCTGCGCAAGGAAGACATCCTTGCGGTGGTAAAAGAGCTGGTCGGCCTCAAGGACGGCAAGGGCGAAGTCGATGACATCGACAACCTTGGCAACCGCCGCGTGCGTTCAGTCGGCGAACTGCTGGAAAATCAATACCGCGTTGGCCTCCTGCGCATGGAACGTGCGGTCAAGGAGCGGATGAGCTCGGTTGACGTCAGCACGGTGATGCCGAACGATCTGATCAACGCCAAGCCTGCTGTTGCAGCCGTGCGCGAGTTTTTCGGCTCTTCGCAGCTCTCGCAGTTCATGGACCAGACGAACCCGCTCTCGGAAGTCACGCACAAGCGCCGCGTATCCGCGCTTGGGCCGGGCGGTCTGACGCGTGAGCGCGCTGGCTTCGAAGTCCGCGACGTTCACCCGACGCATTATGGCCGTATCTGCCCGATTGAAACGCCGGAAGGCCCGAACATCGGCCTCATCAACTCGCTCGCGAGCTTCAGCCGCGTCAACAAGTACGGCTTTATCGAAACGCCCTACCGCACCGTTGTCGATGGTAAGGTCACCAGCGAAGTCGTCTATCTCTCCGCGATGGAAGAGCAGAAGCACACCGTTGCGCAGGCATCGGCTGAGCTGAAGGAAGACGGCAGCTTTGAAGAAGAACTCGTCTCTGCGCGCCAGAACGGCGATTACTTCATGGCCCCGCGCGAGCAGATCACGTTGATGGACGTCAGCCCCAAGCAGCTCGTCTCGGTTGCCGCATCGCTCATTCCGTTCCTGGAAAACGATGACGCGAACCGCGCGCTGATGGGCTCGAACATGCAGCGCCAGGCTGTGCCGCTGGTCAAGGCGGAAGCGCCGTGGGTCGGCACCGGAATGGAAGAGACCGTTGCCCGCGATTCGGGCGCAGCGATTGCTGCGACCCGCGGCGGGATCGTCGACCAGGTCGACGCAACGCGTATCGTGATCCGTGCGATCGGCGATGTTGAACCCGGTCAGTCCGGCGTTGACATCTACACGCTGCAGAAGTTCCAGCGTTCGAACCAGAACACCTGCATCAACCAGCGTCCGCTGGTGAAGGTGGGTGAGACGATCGAAGCCGGCGACATCATCGCTGACGGTCCTTCGACCGATCTCGGTGAACTGGCACTCGGCAAGAACTCGCTCGTCGCGTTCATGCCGTGGAACGGCTACAACTACGAAGACTCGATCCTGATCTCCGAACGCATCGTGAAGGACGACGTGTTCACGTCGATCCATATCGAGGAATTCGAGGTGATGGCGCGCGACACCAAGCTCGGGCCGGAAGACATCACCCGCGACATCCCGAACGTCGGCGAGGAAGCGCTGCGCAACCTCGACGAAGCGGGTATCGTCTACATCGGTGCAGAAGTGCATCCGGGCGACATCCTGGTCGGCAAGATCACCCCGAAGGGCGAAAGCCCGATGACCCCGGAAGAGAAGCTGCTGCGCGCGATCTTCGGCGAGAAGGCCAGCGACGTGCGGGACACCTCGCTTCGCCTGCCGCCGGGCGTTGCCGGGACAATTGTCGAAGTCCGCGTCTTCAACCGTCACGGTATCGAGATCGATGACCGTACGCGTGCGATCCAGAACGAGGAAATCGAGCGCCTGCGCAAGGACAGCCAGGACGAGCGCGCTATCCTTAACCGCGCGACCTACAACCGTCTGCGCGACATGCTGCTCGGCCAGACTGCTTCTGCCGCGCCCAAGGGCGTCAAGAAGGGAGTCACAATCGACGAAACGCTGCTCGACGAGATCGACCGCCACGAATGGTTCAAGTTCGCGGTTGCTGATGACAACCGTCAGGCGCAAATCGAAGCGGTCAAGAGCCAGTATGACGAAGCCGCCAAGGGCATCGACGAGAAGTTCGAAGACCGTAAGGAAAAGCTTGAGCGCGGCGACGAGCTTGCGCCGGGCGTGCTGAAGATGGTCAAGGTCTTCGTCGCGGTGAAGCGCAAGCTGCAGCCGGGCGACAAGATGGCTGGCCGTCACGGGAACAAGGGTGTCATCAGCCGGATACTTCCGGTGGAAGACATGCCGTTCCTCGAAGACGGCACGCCGGTCGACATCGTGCTGAACCCGCTGGGCGTGCCTTCGCGCATGAACGTCGGGCAGATCTTTGAAACGCACCTGGGCTTTGCCGCGCGCGGGCTGGGGATGCAGATCAAGGAGCAGCTCGAGGAATGGAAGCTCGCCAATCCCAACGCGGAAGAAGACTTCAAGAATGCGAAGCCGCCTGAAGCTGTGGTCGCGCGTCTCAAGGATGTCTACGGCGAGCAGTATCACGATGACATCGAGAGCCGCTCGGCTGAGCAGATCATCGAGCTTGCCGGCAACCTCACCGCAGGTGTGCCGATGGGAACACCGGTGTTTGACGGCGCGCGCGAAGGCGATGTGACCGCAATGCTTGAGCAGGCCGGGATCGATTCGTCGGGTCAGTCCACGCTCTATGACGGGCGGACGGGTGAAGCCTTCGACCGGAAGGTCACCGTGGGCATCATCTACATGCTCAAGCTGCACCACCTCGTCGATGACAAGATCCACGCCCGTTCGATCGGTCCGTACTCGCTCGTCACGCAGCAGCCGCTGGGTGGTAAGGCGCAGTTCGGCGGCCAGCGTTTCGGTGAGATGGAGGTCTGGGCTCTGCAGGCATACGGCGCAGCCTACACCCTGCAGGAAATGCTCACCGTCAAGTCGGACGACGTGATCGGCCGGACCAAGGTCTACGAAGCGATCGTCAAGGGCGACGACACCTTCGAAGCGGGCATTCCGGAGAGCTTCAACGTGCTCGTCAAGGAAATGCGCTCGCTGGGCCTCAATGTCGAACTCAAATCTTTGACCGACGAGAGCGACGAGGACGAATGGCCGGAGGCAGCGGAATAGCGGGGAAAGGCTTTCGAGCCTTTTCCCTTTCCGCCCCAAGATATTTCACCCGCCAAGGGATTTGAAAAATGAACGAACTGACAAAATTCACCAACCAGCTGGCCAAGCCGGAAACCTTTGACCAGATCCAGATCGGCCTTGCCTCGCCAGAGCGTATTCGCAGCTGGTCTTTCGGCGAGATCAAGAAGCCGGAAACGATCAACTATCGTACGTTCAAGCCTGAGCGTGACGGCCTCTTCTGCGCGCGCATCTTCGGTCCGGTTAAGGACTACGAGTGCCTGTGCGGCAAGTACAAGCGCATGAAGTACAAAGGCGTCGTGTGCGAAAAGTGCGGCGTTGAAGTCACCGTCACCAAGGTGCGCCGTGAGCGCATGGGCCACATCGAACTGGCCGCGCCCGTTGCGCATATCTGGTTCCTGAAGTCGCTGCCTTCGCGCATCGGCCTGCTGCTCGACATGCAGCTCAAGCAGCTTGAGCGCGTGCTCTATTTCGAGAGCTACATCGTGATCGAGCCGGGCCTGACGCCGCTGGAGAAGTACCAGCTGCTGACCGAAGACGAACTGCTTGAAGCGCAAGACGAGTATGGCGAGGACGCGTTCAGCGCCGGCATCGGGGCGGAAGCGGTCAAGACCATGCTGATGGATCTCGATCTCGAGCAGGAGAAAGAAGACCTGATGGAAGAGCTCGCGACGACCAAGTCCGCGCTCAAGCCCAAGAAGATCATCAAGCGCCTGAAGGTCGTGGAAAGCTTCATCGAATCCGGCAACCGCCCGGAGTGGATGATCCTTGAAGTGATCCCTGTGATCCCGCCGGAACTGCGCCCGCTGGTGCCGCTGGATGGGGGTCGCTTCGCGACGTCCGACCTCAACGACCTCTATCGCCGCGTCATCAACCGCAATAACCGTTTGAAGCGCCTGATCGAGCTGCGCGCGCCGGACATCATCGTCCGCAACGAAAAGCGCATGCTGCAGGAAGCGGTTGATGCGCTGTTCGACAATGGCCGCCGTGGCCGCGTCATCACCGGCGCGAACAAGCGTCCGCTGAAGTCGCTGTCTGACATGCTCAAGGGCAAGCAGGGCCGCTTCCGCCAGAACCTGCTCGGCAAGCGCGTCGACTATTCGGGCCGTTCGGTCATCGTGACCGGCCCGGAACTGAAACTGCACCAGTGCGGCCTGCCGAAGAAGATGGCATTGGAGCTGTTCAAGCCGTTCATCTACGCACGTCTCGATGCGAAGGGTCTTTCGATGACCCTGAAGCAGGCGAAGAAGTGGGTCGAGAAAGAGCGCAAGGAAGTCTGGGACATCCTCGACGAAGTGATTCGGGAGCACCCGGTTCTGCTGAACCGCGCGCCGACGCTTCACCGCCTTGGTATCCAGGCGTTCGAGCCCGTGCTGATCGAAGGCAAGGCGATCCAGCTGCACCCGCTGGTCTGCGCTGCCTTCAATGCTGACTTTGACGGTGACCAGATGGCGGTCCACGTGCCGCTCTCGCTCGAAGCTCAGCTCGAAGCGCGCGTGCTGATGATGTCGACCAACAACATCCTCTCGCCTGCCAATGGCAAGCCGATCATCGTGCCCTCTCAGGACATGGTCCTCGGTCTCTACTATCTCTCCATGGAACGGCAGGAAAAGACGCCGGAATTCATCGAAGAGAAGGATGGCACCAAGATCGAAAAGCTGCCGCGCTTTGCCGATATGGCCGAAGTGCACCAGGCGCTCGAGACCAAGTCCGTCACGCTGCACACCCGCATCATCGCCCGCGTTCCGCAGGCCGATGAGAAGGGCAATGTCAGCATGAAGCGCTTCGTCACGACACCGGGCCGTATGCTGATCGGTGAGTGTCTGCCGAAGAACCACAAGGTTCCATTCGACATCGTCAACCGCCTTCTCACAAAGAAGGATATCGGCGACGTTATTGACGAGGTGTACCGTCACACCGGCCAGAAGGATACGGTGCTGTTCGCTGATGCCATCATGGTGCTCGGCTTCCGCCACGCGTTCAAGGCCGGTATCTCCTTCGGCAAGGATGACATGATCATCCCGGATTCGAAGGACGGTCTGGTTGAAGAGACCAAGAAGCTGGTGGCCGACTACGAGCAGCAGTATCAGGATGGTCTCATCACGCAGCAGGAAAAGTACAACAAGGTGATCGACGCCTGGTCCAAGTGCGGGGACCTTGTTGCTGATGCGATGATGGAAGAGATCAAGGCGCGTCCGATCGACAAGGATGGCCGCGAGGCTGACATCAACTCGATCTACATGATGAGCCACTCGGGCGCGCGTGGTTCGCCAGCGCAGATGAAGCAGCTTGCCGGTATGCGCGGCCTTATGGCGAAGCCTTCGGGCGAGATCATCGAAACGCCGATCATCTCGAACTTCAAGGAAGGTCTGACCGTTCTTGAATACTTCAACTCGACTCACGGCGCCCGCAAGGGCCTCGCGGATACCGCGCTCAAGACGGCTAACTCAGGATACCTGACCCGCCGCCTGGTCGACGTGTCGCAGGACTGCGTCATCGTCGAAGAGGATTGCAAGACCGAAAACGCGCTGGAAATGCGTGCGATCGTTCAGGGCGGATCGGTTATCGCGTCCTTGGGTGAACGTATTCTGGGCCGCACGGTCGCAGAAGACCTTGTCAATGCGAAGACCGATGAGGTGATCGTCAAGGCAGGTACGTTGATTGACGAGGCGATGGTCAAGGCGATCGAAGAAGCCGAAGTCCAGAGCGCCAAGATTCGTTCGCCGCTGGTCTGCGAAGCGGAGCAGGGCGTGTGCGCGACCTGCTATGGCCGTGATCTTGCTCGCGGCACGCCGGTCAATATCGGTGAGGCTGTGGGTGTTATCGCGGCACAGTCGATCGGTGAGCCGGGCACGCAGCTGACGATGCGGACCTTCCACATCGGCGGTGCGGCGCAGCTCAACGAAACCTCGCATCTTGAATCCATCTCGGACGGCAAGATCGAATATCGCGACATGCCGACCATCACTGACAAGAAGGGCCGCATCCTTTCGCTTGCTCGTAACGGCGAACTGGCAGTGATCGATGCTGAAGGCCGCGAACGTGAAATGCACAAGGTGCCCTACGGTACGGTGCTGATGTTCAAGGACGGCGAAAAGGTGAAGGAAGGTGACCGGCTGGCGGAATGGGATCCGTTCACCCTGCCAATCATCACTGAACAGTCGGGCCTCGTCCGCTATCAGGACCTTGTCGAAGGCACCACGCTGGAAGAGCGGTCTGACGAAGCGACCGGCATGACGCAGCGCGTTGTCACGGAAAACCGTGCGACGGGCCGCAAGAAGAAGGAAGACCTGCGTCCGCGGCTTACGTTGATGGGCGAGGAATCCTCCGGTAAGAAGGGCGATGAAACCGAAGCGCAGCGGTACATGCTCGCTCCTGGTACCACGCTCTCGGTCGAAGATGGACAGGAAGTACAGGCCGGTGACATTCTGGCACGTGCTTCGCGTGAAGCGGCCAAGACGCGCGATATCACCGGCGGTCTGCCGCGTGTTGCCGAGCTGTTCGAAGCCCGGATGCCGAAGGATGTGTCTGTGATCGCCAAGATCTCCGGCAAGATCGAATTCGTCCGCGAATACAAGGCGAAGCGCAAGATCGCCATCGTGCCGGAGGAAGGCGAACGCGTCGAATATCTGATCCCGAAGACCAAGGTCATTGACGTTCAGGAAGGCGACTTCGTCAAGAAGGGCGACACCCTGATTTCTGGCTCACCGAACCCGCATGACATCCTCGAAGTGCTCGGGATCGAGGCTCTTGCTGAGTATCTCGTCAACGAAATCCAGGAAGTCTACCGACTGCAGGGCGTGAAGATCAACGACAAGCACATTGAAGTGATCGTGCGCCAGATGTTGCAGAAGGTCGAGATTACCGATGGTGGCGATACTACGCTGCTGCCAGGTGAGCAGATCGACCACGCGGAAATGCTCGAAGTTAACGCGAAGCTAGGCAAGGGCAAGAAGCCGGCTGAAGGTTCGCCGATCCTGCTTGGCATCACCAAGGCTTCGCTGCAGACGCGTTCGTTCATCTCTGCCGCCTCGTTCCAGGAAACCACCCGTGTGCTGACGCAGGCGGCGGTTGAAGGGAAGAAGGACACGCTGGTCGGTCTCAAAGAGAACGTGATCGTGGGCCGCCTGATCCCAGCAGGGACCGGCGCCGGCATGAACCGCATGCGCGTGACCGCTTCCAGCCGCGATGCTGCACTGCGCGCGCAGTGGAAGAAGCAGCAGGATGCCCTCGCTGCGGCAAACGAAAGTGAGCCGGAACCGCAAGCGGATGCAATCCCGTCGGAAGACGCGATGAAAGCCGCGATGGGAGCTTCTGCGAGCGGAGCCGATACGGCCGAATAGGCGCTGCGCCAACCTGCCTTTCAAGGCTGACGAGACCCCGTTGGAGGCACCCACTTGTTGGGGGTTTCCGGCGGGGTTTTGCGCGCAAGGCCAGCAGTTCTGGAGTTCGCCCAACTCCTGAAGGTTCTTAACGCTATTGCGAAGCATTCGCAAATAAGATACGTCTCTCGCTTCCACAGAGAATGAGGGAGTGCCTTCGTGCGACATGCCAAACCGGTCAATGCAGTGTCCTGGGTCGAAAAACTGAAAGAGCAGGTGCGGGTCGATGACCTCAATGCGTTGGCGCTCCGGTTCGTGTATTCGCTCAGGCTCATCGCGATCCATCGCCGGGCGAGGCGCGATCCGGTGCCGGAACTCGCGGCGAAGCTTGGCAATGTGACCGCCGCCATCGCAGCGCTTGACCTCACTGAGACCATCGCAGCGATATGGCCGGAGCCGGTCCGGGTTGGCAGGGCCTGCTGCCGCTGCCTCACATTCGATGAAGTGACCCTGGCCCGCGCACTTGAGGCCGTGGTCGCCCGGGACCGGCCTGCTTTCAATCACCAGCTGGAAGGATTGCTGAAGCCTGGCCGGATCGATCTGGTCTGGGAACAGGCAATGACGCTGGTCGCGGCAGAGCTGAATGCCTCGTGAGAAGCGGCCGATGACAATGGTGCCGTGCCGATCTTAATGACTATGACTTGCGCGATTTTCCCGCTAGCGGAACGCGCATGACAACCACTCGATTTGCCCCTTCCCCAACCGGCCGCCTGCATGTCGGCAATGTCCGCACTGCGCTGCATAACTGGATGCTCGCAAAGAAGGCGGGCGGGAAATTCCTGCTGCGGATCGACGATACCGATAACGAGCGCAGCAAGGAGGAATATGTCATCGCGATCCGTGAAGACCTCGCGTGGCTCGGCATCACACCGGACGGCGAAGAGCGCCAGTCGCAGCGGCTCGATCTTTACGAAGCGGCTTTCGAGCGCCTGAAGGATGCAGGACGGGTCTATCCAGCCTACGAAACCGCGCAGGAACTGGACCTAAAACGCAAGGTTCTGCTCGGGCGCGGTCTCCCGCCGATCTATGACCGCGGTGCGCTGGAGCTGACAGAAGAGCAGCGCGCGGCAAAGGAAGCCGATGGCATCCAGCCGCATTGGCGTTTCAAGCTCGATCATGGCTCGCCGATTACCTGGGAAGATGGCGTGAGGGGGCCACAGAAATTCGATCCGGCGCAGCTGTCTGACCCGGTGATCCGGCGCGCAGATGGCAGCTGGCTCTACATGCTGCCAAGCGCGATCGACGATATCGACATGGGCGTCATGCAAGTGCTGCGCGGTGAAGACCACGTCTCCAACACCGCGGTGCAAATACAGATGTTCGAAGCCCTGGGCAGCGCGCCGCCAGCCTTCGCGCATGAAGCGCTGCTGGTGGGCCGCGAAGGCAAGCTCTCCAAGCGCCTCGGCTCCCTCGGTTGCGATGCTTTCCGCGAGAAGGGGATCGAGCCCGAAGCGATCATCGCACTGCTGGCCCGTCTTGGCACTTCGCTGCCGGTCGAACCGATCGCCGACGTGAACGCGCTGCTTGAGACGTTTGACCTCGCGACCTTCGGGCGCGCGCCAGCGAAATTTGACGATGCAGAGCTGGAGCGGATCAACACGGCAATCGTGCATCAGATGGCATTTAGCGACGTCGCTGATCGTCTGCCTGAAGGCATGGATGAAGCAGGCTGGCACGCGGTTCAGCCCAACCTTTCGACCATTGCGGAGGCGGGCGAATGGTGGCGGCTCGTCACCGGTCCGATCGAGCAGCCGGGCTTCTCTGATGAAGATCGCGCCTATCTCGCCCAGGCAGCCCAGACGCTCAGCTGGAGCGATGACCCCTGGCACGCACTCACTGACGCTTTGAAAGAGGCAACCGGGCGGAAGGGCAAAGCGCTGTTCCTGCCGTTGCGACAGGCGCTGACCGGGATGGATCATGGCCCGGACATGGGAGAACTGCTCCCGCTGATCGGTGAGACTGAGGCCCGGGCCCGGCTTGAGCGAGCCGCTGCGAAAAGCTGATCGGACCCAGCCTGAGAAGGCTGTTTACCCTCGCGAAACCATCTTCGGAAACCATTTACTCGCCATGCTCGTAACCGGTCTGGCAAGCCTGCCGCGTTACTTCACATCAAGCACGCGCGGCCTGGCGCGGCGATGGAAACAGGAGCGAGCGCATGGAGCGCAGGAAGAACGACCGGTTTGCAGCGAGCTACAATGCCGAAGTGCGCTATCGCTCTGGTCGCAAACTGGAATTGCCAGTGCTCGATATCAGCCTTGGCGGCTGCATGGTCGATGCGCGGGCCTGGTCGATCCGTCCAGGCGAGCAGCTCTCCATCAAGCTGCCCGGCCTTGGCTATCAGCCGGCGGAACTGGTCTGGATTGAAGACGAGCGTGCGGGCATCGTGTTCGAAGAACCGCTTTACGAGCCAACGCTGGAACATCTCAGCCGTCTTGCGGCTTGACCGCCGAGCCAGCCGCGAGCGCTGTGGCAGACAGCCCAGACAGCCGGGCGCTTTGAGCCTAGCCCTTGTGTTTGTCGAGCTCATCGCCCGTCAGCGTCACCACATGCAGCAGGTTTGTCGCACCGGGCGTGCCAAACGGGACACCGGCGAGCGCGATCAGCTTGCTGCCTGCCTTGCCCATCCCATGGCGCAGCGCCATGCGCTTGCCCTTGGCGATCATCTCTTCAAAGCTGCCGATATCCTTGGTCGCAACTGCATGGGCACCCCATAACAGGCCCACCCGCCGTGCGGTCTTCATGCTCGGTGTGAGCACCAGCATCGGCGTGTCGGGCCGCTCGCGCGCTACCCGGCGCGCGGTTGAGCCAGACGAGGTGAACACCGTGATCGCGCTGATCGGAACGGTGTCCGCAATGGTCATACAGGCATGCGCAAGCGCATCTGATGTGGTCGCATCAGGCGGCGTCTCAAGGAAGCGAACGCGCGCCTTGTAGCCTTCATCGCGCTCTACCTGGCTTGCGATCTTGTCCATCATCGCGACCGATTCTTCCGGCCAGTCGCCTGCCGCGCTTTCAGCCGACAGCATGACGGCGTCCGCGCCATCATACACCGCGTTGGCCACGTCAGAGACTTCCGCGCGGGTCGGCGTCGGGCTCTCGATCATGCTTTCCAGCATCTGCGTTGCGACGATCACGGGCTTGCCTGCGGTGCGCGCTGCATTGACGATCCGCTTTTGCAGCGGCGGGACTTCCTGCGGTTCGAGCTCCACACCAAGGTCGCCGCGCGCGACCATTATACCGTCTGCCGCTTCCATGATTTCATCAAGCCGCCGCACTGCCATCGGCTTCTCGATCTTCGCACACAGCGCGCCATAGCCGCCCATCAGTTTGCGCGCTTCGGCAAGGTCCTCCGGACGCTGGACGAAGGAAAGGCCGATCCAGTCAACCCCTTGTTGTACGGCAAACGCCAGGTCCTTGCGGTCTTTCTCTGTCAGCGCGGGGATGGGCACTTCGGCATCGGGCACATTCACACCCTTGCGGTCCGAAATCACGCCGCCAACTTCAGCCGAGCACAATATGCTGTCAGCTTCCGCCTTGATCACCTTCAATTTGATCTTGCCGTCGTTGATCAGCAGACGCTGGCCTTTTTCCAGCAGGCCGAACAGCTCGGGATGGGGCAGATGGACGCGCGTCTCATCGCCCGGCTCAGGGTTTTGGTCGAGCGTGAAGTGGCCCGAATGGCGGATAACGGCCTGCCCGTCCTTGAAGGTGCCGACGCGCAGCTTGGGCCCTTGCAAGTCAGCCAGGATCGCAATCGGGCGGCCGAATTCCTTCTCCAGCGCGCGGATCGCCTTGATCGTCTGGCTGTGCACAGCATGTTCGCCGTGGCTCATGTTGACGCGGAACGCATCCGCGCCCGCCTTGAACAGCTTGCGCAGCATCTCAGGCGAAGAGCTGGCCGGGCCAACCGTGGCGAGGATCTTGACCTTGCGACCGCGCGGGTCGAACTTGAGGTTACCAGAATGGTTCAACGCGGTCTTTGTCATGGAAGTGTGCTATGGCAGGTCTATCTTGCAACTCAAGGAATTGTATCAATGGATACGAATGCGCCAAGCCCCCATTTCGATGTGCCGGATGCTCTCGACAGTCTTGATGATGCGGTGGCAGCGGCCGCCTTCCGCCGGCTGGCGCGGCATTTGCAGCATCGCCATGATGTGCAGAACATTGATTTGATGGGGCTGGCAGGCTTTTGCCGCAATTGTCTGGCGGACTGGATCAGGGATGCAGGCTTTGAAGGGGACAAGGATACGGCGCGCGAAATCATTCACGGTATGCCAATGGCGGAGTGGAAAGCGACCCGGCAAAGCGAAGCAACGGCTGAGCAGATCGCAGCCATGCAGGCGAGCATTGCGAAAAACCAACAGGATTAATTCGCAGCTCGGGTTCAATAGCGCTGGCTAGCTGGCTATCGAAGCGCCAACCGATTCTCATACGATTTGTTGGAGACCTTGAAGATGGCTGAAGCCACCGATGACCGCCTGCGCTTGCTGATCGAACGCATCGAACGCCTGGAAGAAGAGAAGAAAGGCATCGCGGACGATATTCGCGACGTTTATGCCGAGGCCAAGGCGGTTGGTTATGATACCAAGATCATGCGCCAGATCGTGCGCCTTCGGAAAATGAAGCCTGATGACCGCGCGGAAATGGAAACCGTGCTGGAAACCTACAAGGCGGCGCTGGGGCTGGGCTGATCGAACGGGTCAGACTTGAATTCCAATCCTCAGTGTATTATGTAAACAATACAGCAATTTGAGGAGCAACCATGGCCAGTCCCTGGAAAGATGCGCGCGGTATTATCGTCACCACAACCCCCACGATCGAGGGGCGTCCGATCCAGGAATATCTCGGTATCGTCACCGGCGAAGTGATCGTGGGCGCGAACCTGTTTCGCGATCTGTTTGCCAATATCCGTGATATCGTGGGAGGGCGTTCCGGTAGCTATGAGCGGATCCTCGCCGATGCCCGACAGCAAGCGATTTCCGAACTTCAGGCGGAATGTGCGGCGCGCGGCGGCAATGCCGTGGTGGGCGTTGATCTCGATTACGAGGTGATCGGCGACACCGGCTCCATGCTGATGGTCTCAGCCAGCGGGACAGCGGTAAAGGTCTGACATGGTCAGCGTGCGCCGCTTGGGCGTGGGCGATCTGGCCGGCTATCGCGCGATGAACGCGGTATTCTGCGATGTGTTTGGCGAGCCCGAGCATTATTCCGACAACAAGCCTGATGATGGATATTGCGAAGACTGGCTCGCCAGTCCGAACAGTGTCGCAATCATCGCTGAAGAGGGTGAGCAAACGGTCGGCGCTTTGGCGGGATACATCCTGCCCAAGTTCGAGCAAACCCGCAGCGAAGGCTATATCTACGATCTCGCGGTCGCAGAGACGCATCGCCGGATCGGCATTGCCACCGCCATGATCGCAGAAATGCGCCGTGTGGCGCGCGAGGCGGGTGCGTGGACGGTGTTTGTCCAGGCCGATGTCCTGCCGGAGGACGGACCGGCGCGCGCACTCTATCGCAAACTCGCCCATGAAGAGATCATGGCGCATCATTTCGACATCCAGCCTTAAACAGTCTTCTCAAAGATTGCTCGCGCTGGCGGGCTTCGCTAGGGGCTGATGAGCAATTTCAACTTGTACAAACTGGATCAACGAGAGCCATGGCAGGCCATTCCAAATTCAAGAACATCATGCACCGCAAGGGTGCGCAGGACAAGAAACGCTCCAACCTGTTTTCCAAGCTGAGCCGCGAGATCACGGTTGCGGCCAAAATGGGTATGCCCGATCCGGACATGAACCCGCGTCTGCGCCTCGCGGTGAACGCTGCAAAGGCGCAGTCGATGCCCAAGGACAACATCCAGCGCGCGATCGACAAGGCGAGCGGCGGTGATGACGAGAATTACGAGGAGGTGCGCTACGAGGGCTACGGTCCAGGTGGCAGCGCAATCATCGTGGAAGCGCTGACCGACAACCGCAATCGCACAGCGACGGCGGTGCGCACCGCGTTCAGCAAGAATGGCGGCAATCTGGGCACCGAAGGGTCGGTTGCGCATGGTTTCGAGCGCTTGGGTTATATCGAATACGGCCCTGAAGCTGGCGACGAAGAAACCGTGCTGGAAGCCGCCTTGGAAGCGGGGGCGGAAGACATTTCGTCGTCCGAAGACGGGCATGAAATCTGGACTGCCGCCGAAGACTTGCACGAAGTCGCCGGTTCCCTTGAAAAGGCACTTGGTCAAGCGAAGGAAGTCAAGCTTGCCTGGAAGCCGAACCTGACTGTGCAGCTGGACGAACAGGCGGCGGGCACGCTGCTCAAGCTGGTCGATGCGCTTGATGATGATGATGACGTGCAGACCGTGTGGGGCAATTACGACATCAGCGATGAAGTGATGGAGAAGCTTTCTTGAGGTACGCCCCGACAAGCGGGACTGTGGGCTGATGCTGGGCTTCGCCGCGAAGGCGCTGCTGGCCGGCGTTATCATCGCGGCGATTGCTGAAGTGGGCCGACGGCTTCCCACTATGGCGGCGCTGATTGCGTCGCTACCGCTGGTCTCCATTCTTGGCATGATCTTTCTCTGGCATGTGAGACCCGATCCAGAGAACATGGCGGTGCACGCGGAATCGACTTTCTGGTTTGTGTTGCCCAGCCTGCCGATGCTCCTGCTGATGCCCTTCATGCTGCGGCAGGGCTACAGCTTCTGGATTGCGCTTGCGGCAGGCTGCGCGCTGACAGTGGTCCTGTACCTGCTCATGGTCCAGTTCGGCCCGCGCATCGGCATCAAGCTCTGATTTCGCGGCTCCGAAGATGCTGATTCTCGGCCTTGACCCATCCTTGAGCTGCACCGGCTGGGGTGTGGTGAGGAGCGAGGGCTCCAAGCTTACGCATATGGCAAATGGCCAAGTCAAGACCGACGCCAAGGCCCCCATCGCTGAGCGCCTGCATCATCTGCACGACGCGATCCGCGCGGTGGTCGAGGCACATCAGCCTGACCGCGCGGCGGCAGAAGAAATCTTCCTCAACAAGAACCCGCAGTCGACCCTGAAGCTGGCCCAGGCGCGCGGGGTTGTGCTGGCGGCCTGCGCTGCAAGCGGTTTGAGCGTGAATGAGCACGCAGCAAGGCTCGTCAAGAAGAGCGTCGTCGGTACAGGCGGTGCGGACAAGGCTCAGGTGCAGGCGATGCTGAAGGTGTTGCTCCCCGGTGCGCAAATCGCGGGTGCGGATGCGGCTGACGCGCTCGCAGTGGCGATCGCTGACGCGCATCTCACCCGATCAGGTTAGGATGATCTGATGACACTCCATTTCTACGGCATTCCCAATTGCGACACTGTGAAGAAAGCGCGCAATTGGCTCGAGGCGGAAGGACTCAGCTACACCTTCCATGATTACAAGAAGGAAGGCGCGGACCCGGCAAGGCTTGCTGCCTGGGCCGAGCAAGCGGGCTGGGAAGTGCTGCTGAACACGCGCGGGACGACATTTCGCAAACTCGCCGATGAGGACAAGGCTGACATCGATCAGGCGAAAGCGGTTCGCTTGATGACCGAAAATCCCAGCATGATCAAACGCCCGGTTGTCGAATATGCAGGTGGATTACTGGTGGGGTTCAAGCTGGCAGAGTGGGAAGCGGTGCTCGCGTGAGCCTCGCAGCGTTCAGCAAAGGCTCAGCCGCCTTTCGCTCAACCGGGCCAGCGATTGTCTTCCAGCACGTCGCGACCGCTCATCTTTCCGGCAGAACTTTGACCTGCCCCTGAAATCATGTTGCTGATACGCTCCATATCGTAGCCGGCCAGCCAAAGGCCGCCCACGACAAGGATCGACAACAGGAGGAACTTCTTGAACATCGCCTCGGAACATACCGTCCTGCCGCTCAACAAAGAGTTAAGCCTGTTTCTGGCGGCTTTGCTGGGATTTGGGGCAATCGCGGGATCAGGCATGGCAGAAGCGCGCGGGAGCGATGATATGCTGGTAATCGCGCATCGCGGGGCCAGCGCCGAACGGCCTGAACACACGCTTGCAGCTTATGAGCGCGCGATTGATCAGGGCGCGGATTATATCGAGCCTGATCTGGTGGCAACCAAGGACCTGGTGCTGATTGCGCGCCATGAAAACGAGTTGTCCGACACCACAGATGTGGCCAATCGCGAGGAATTCGAGACCCGGCGGCGGGAGAAAACCATCGACGGGCAACGCGTGGCGGGGTGGTTCGCAGAAGACTTTACGCTCGAAGAAATCCGCACCTTGCGCGCGAGCGAGCGAGTTCCCTCGATCCGTCCGGCCAATGCACGCTTCGATGGCCTGTACCAAGTACCGACCTTCGCCGATATCGTTAAGCTGGTGCGGGCCAAGGAAGCGGAAACGGGCCGCACAATCGGGCTCTATCCTGAACTCAAGCACCCCACTTTCATGCTTGAGGAAGCCGGGATCGACATGGTCGATCTGGTGCTTAAGGAATTGCGGGATCTGGGAATGTCAGCCGATGACAAGGTCATCCTGCAAAGCTTTGAGATCGGCACTCTGCAGCGCCTCAACCAGCGCAGCGACTTCAAACTGGTGCAGCTTGTCAAAGACGAAGGCGGCCCGGCGGATGAGCCGTCGATCCGCTATGACGAGATGATGTCGCTGTCAGGCCTTGTCGAGATTGCGACTTATGCTGACGGTCTGGGAGCACCGATTGCAAAGTTGCTCAATGCCGATGGCAGTCCAACTTCGCTGGCTGCGGATGCCAAGGCAGCGGGTCTCATCGTCCACGCCTTTACCCTGCGCCCGGAGAACGCCTATCTGCCTGCGCCTCTGCGCTCCGGCAGCGGTGATGCGGCGCATGGCAATGCGATGGCGCTGATCGCGATGCTCAAGGCTGCCGGTGTCGACGGCATTTTTCATGATGCACCGGCGCTGGGCGTGAAGGCACGCGCGTCTGAATAGACCTTCCTTAATCGACGATTGGCCCTAATCGACGATTGGCCCTAATCGACGATTGGCCCTAATCGACGATTGGCACGGGGTCCGGGTCGATCGGGCGGTGCCCGATGCGCAGCAGCAACACGGAGACCACGCCGGCGAAGTAAAGTGCCGCAGTTATGCCCAACACCAGAGTCAGTTCTTCCGCCCCGCCAAGTGCAGCGAAGATTGTCGCGCCTAGCGAGACAGGCAGATTCGCTATTGAATTATAGATAGTGAACTGTGTCGCGGCGACGCGCCCATCCGAGAGCTGCATTCGCAATGGATTGGATGTGATGCTCGATAGCGTCGTCAAGATCGCGTAAGTGCCAACCATGGCGATGAATCCGATTGTCGTGGTCCAAAGCGCCATTCCGAAGATCAAGAACATCGTTAAGGCCCCAAAACAGAAATCAACCCCTGCGTAGGAAAGTCGAGGGCCAAAGCGGAGTGTCAGTAAGCTGCCAATGACAATCGCGATGACCGCCGTGATCAGATCAACGGTCGAATACATCCCGGAATAGCTGGCCGTATCATAGCCGACATAGGCCACGGCGAGGATCGGCACCAAGGGTATCAGTATGCCGAGTGCAGTACGACCGAAGAAGGAAGCCGCAATCAGAACAAGACTGTCGCGCTTGATCAGCGAAAGGAACGTCACCTTAAGGATGGGCCACCACGCGCCGACGCTCCGTTCAAGGTTGATCGGGTGTGCTTTGCCGTCGCTCCATGGGAAGCGCTTCTCGCCCCGACGCTCTCGCAAAACGCAAGCATAGATCGTGATAAGAAGGATGACTGGGATGAAGGCGAAGAAGGTCGCCTGACTGCCATAATACTGCAGTCCGAAGCCTGCTGCTGCTCCGGAGATGGCTTTGGATACCGTTTGCCCACCGAACATGAATGCGCTGGCAGTCCCTTGATCTTTTTCCGGAAGGATATCGACTGCAAGACCATCGACAGCGACGTCCTGCGACGCTGCTCCGCCCATAATCAGGAAGGTAGCGATCAGGATCGTCTCGATATCATCGACATCCGGCGCGAGCACTGCGGCAATTGTGAAACCAGCAACCATCAGTCCTTGCGAGAAGATCAGCCATGCGCGCCTGCGCCCCATCGACAGATAGGCGTAGCGGTCGAAGACAGCTGCGGGGATCCATTTGACGCTCCACGGCAGGTAAGCCATCGCCACAACTGCAGCTACGTCCTTATCGGGCGCCCCATTGGCGGCTAGCCAAACAGGCAAGGCGATGACGGTGATCCCGGCTGGCAATCCCTGACCGAAATAGAACAGGAAGAACGAAAACAGTCGGACGACCTTGTTCTCAGACAAGATCAGTCCGCTCCCAGCGGCGCTTTGCGTCAATGGATTTCCCCCACTCGGTCCGTCCCTGAGTGAGGAGCCTAGGGAGAATTACCTCGAAGGCCAGCGAAAACCTTGTGCTCGCCTAAACTTGGCGGATTTCTACAATATAGTTCAGCGACAGGTCGCCTGAGAGATGCATGCCTTTGCCCGGTCGCCAGGTGATCCCGCGCGGGGCCCCCATCATGAGGCCGACGTCTGCCAGCAGGCCGTCGAGTTCTTCTGGAGTAATGAAATCGTTCCAGTCATGCGTGCCGCGCGGGACATATCCCACCGCTTCGGCTGCTTCGACCAGCAAGGCCCGGCTCGCCAGCGTGCGGTTCGGGGTGGAAAGCACCATCAGGCCACCGGGCGCGAGCCGTGCGGCCAGATCACGCAGGAATGCGGGCTTGTCGGCGACATGCTCAATCACTTCGAGCGAGGTAACAAGATCGAACTGGCCGATATCGAGGCTCGCGAGTTCTCCTGTCATGTAGCGTATGTCGAGCCCGGCGCCTTCTGCATGAGCGCTCGCTACGCCGATATTCTCTCCGCTTGCATCAACGCCGGTTACAGCCGCGCCTAGCCTTGCAAGCGGCTCGCACACCAGCCCTGCCCCGCAGCCCACATCGAGCGCGGTCTTGCCATCTAACGGCTTGGCTGAACGAATATCGCCGCCCCAATGCCGGTCAATCGCTTCACGGATGAAACGCAGCCGTACGGGATTGACCTGGTGCAGCGAGGCCATCGGCCCCTTGGGATTCCACCACTCGCGCGCCAGCGAACTGAAATGCGCAGCTTCCTCTGGCCGAATAGTTACATTTGTGACATTTGCCTTATCCATTCCACGTCCCTAACAGCGCGCGGGGTTTGAAACCAGCAGGAGCGAGCACGAATTGGCCCGCATCGTGATGAAATTTGGCGGCACCTCCATGGCGGGGACGGAACGCATTCGCCGCGTGGCGCAGATCGTGCGCAAGCAGCAAGCGGCCGGACATGAGGTCGCGGTGGTCGTTTCCGCCATGGCGGGCGAGACCGATCGCCTCGTGAACTTCTGCCGTGAAGCGAACGCGCTTTACGACCCAGCGGAATACGACGTCGTGGTTGCCTCTGGCGAGCAGGTCACAAGCGGCCTTTTGGCACTCACTTTGCAATCGCTGGGCTGCAAGGCACGCAGCTGGCTGGGCTGGCAATTGCCGGTGAGGACGATGGAAGCCCACGCCAAGGCCCGGATCGAAGCTATTGACGCCGACGCATTGGTTGCCTCGATGCAAGCGGGCGAAATCGCAGTCATTCCCGGATTTCAGGGTCTTTCGGAAGATGGCCGGATCACCACGCTTGGGCGCGGGGGCTCTGATACCTCTGCGGTTGCTGTGGCGGCGGCGGTCAAGGCGGATCGCTGCGACATCTATACGGATGTCGACGGGGTCTACACCACCGACCCGCGTATTGTTGCCAAGGCAAAGAAGCAGAAAGCGGTCACTTACGAGGAAATGCTGGAGCTTGCCTCGGTCGGAGCAAAGGTCTTGCAGACCCGTTCTGTCAGCCTTGCCATGAAGGAAGGGGTGCGGCTGCAAGTGCTGTCCAGCTTCCTCGGCGACGATGCCATTCCGGCGGACGAATTGCCCGGCACGATGATCGTGTCGGACGAAGAAATGAACGAGTTAGTGGAGAACGGCGATATGGAACGCCAGCTTGTGACCGGCATCGCGCATGACAAGAACGAAGCAAAGATCATCCTTACCCGCGTTCCGGACAAGCCGGGCGCTGTTGCCAATATCTTCGAGCCGCTGGCCCAGGCTTCGATCAATGTCGACATGATCATCCAGAACGTCGGCCGCGACAAGGGCGAGACCGACGTGACTTTCACGGTCCCGCAAGCCGACCTGGCGCGCGCGCAGGCCCTGCTTGAGGACAAACGCACTGAAATCGGCTTCAACCGCATCATCACCGACAACAAGATCGCCAAGATCAGCGTTGTGGGTGTCGGCATGAAGAGCCATGCAGGCGTTGCCAGCAGCATGTTCCGCGCGCTTTCTGATCGGGGGATCAACATTCAGGCGATCTCGACCTCGGAAATCAAGGTCAGCGTGCTGATCGATGAAGACGAGACCGAACTGGCGGTGCGTGTGCTGCACACTGCATACGGACTCGATGCGAAGGACGAGGCGGCCTGAACCCTTGCGTGCAGCTGTGGGTTGACTGAGGCTGGGCATTTTTCGCGGCAAACGGACCCGGAAGCTAACCAATCCTTAACCCCAAGGCCCGAACCTTGTCGCGGTGATGCAGTATGGTCTGCACAAGCGTACAAGGAAGAGGTTTCATGCCCGTCAAAGGCCATCTCGAAGATCGCTCCGAAGTCGAAGGCCGCGGTGCAGAGCGTCGTGAGCTGAGGCTCGAAACGCGCGGCGTGATGGGCAGCGGCGTTGAAGCAAACATGACGGCGCATAACGTTTCTTCCAGCGGTATGCTGATCGAAACGAGCGAGGAACTCGCCATTGGTGAGCGGCTCACGATCCATTTGCCCGAAGCCGGCGATGTGTCGGCTGAAGTGGTGTGGTCAAGTGACCGGTTGTTTGGTTGCCGGTTCACCCAGCCGGTTTCAGCCGCTGTTCTGGCTGCTTCACAGCTGCGCGGAGAAGCGCTTGCGCCGCTTGCTCTCAGTGGCTCCCAGAACAAGCTGGGCGGCGCGGCTTTTGGCAAGCGGCTGGAGCAACTGCGCAAGGGCAAGGGCATGACCTTGTCGGACGTGGCCGAGCGCCTCGGCGTCAGCAAGCCAACGGTGTGGGCATGGGAGAAGGGCAAGGCGCGTCCGATCGAGGATCGCTTCCCAGCGCTTGCCCGCGTCCTGGGGATCGAGCAGGATGAACTGCTGGGCATGGCGAGCCCGTCAGCTGCGCAGGAAACGCTGGAAGAGGCCCGTGCGCTGATTGCAGAAGCGTTTGGCGTTACCACGGACAAGATCCGGGTAATGGTCGAACTGTAAGTCGCACTATTTAAAAACCTTCCCCGACCACAGAATTGGCTAGTTTTCGGCATCTACTTAGGGTTAGTCTCTAAGTAAGAGCGATGACGCGTGCGGATTTTATGGTAAACAGAATGAGTAGCCGATTCGAAAGTTAGACAAATAATATAACGCAACTAACCGATTTATTGCTTTCCTCATGCGGGGTTGGGTCCGCAAAGGTGGGGAACAGGATAATTTGATTAGTTTACGTTACGTCAGGCTGGTCTGAAATTGGCAGAGGGGCAACACGTCAAAGCCGGGGGCATGCGGCCATGACTATCGGATTGAACGTAAAGCTTGGGGGAAGCCTGTACGGCGTATTGGCAGACCTTGGCGGGGATATTGTTCTCAAGATCGACCGCCATGGCTTTATCGAACACGCTTCCGACGCCTTGAGCCGCGCGGGCTTCGAACTCGACGCGATGTTGATCGCGCCGCATCTGGCAGACTTGACTGATGCCGATCATGCGGACCTGCTGCGCGACTATTGCGCGCAAGTGCTCCAATCGGGCAGGTCAGCAGAGCCAATCCACATTCCGCTTTGCGCTGAGGGGAGGGAGCCGCGCTGGTTTGCGATTACCTTGCGGCCCTTGCCCGTCAATATGGAGCGGAATGGACAATCGCGCGGTGCAATCTGCGTCTTGCGGTGTGTCGAGCAGGAACGCGCGCTGGAGCATCGCCTGTTTCAGACCGCGATGACCGATGCTCTTACCGGGATTCCCAACCGCCACGCATTTCTCGGCAGCGTCTGTCACCTGATGGCTGCAGGTCGGGGCGGTTCTATCGCGCTGTTCGAGATCGATCGTATTCGCGCGATCGGGCTGCGCTTTGGTCAACAGGCAAGCGACAGCGTAATCAAGGCCTTCGCTGGATTTCTGTCAAACATGCTCGATGAGGATCATATCCTGGCCCGGCTCGAAGACAATCGCTTCGCCGTGATGCTGCCATCATGCGAACGGCGCGAAGCGATCGACTTTGCCAGCGAAGTGGTCTCTACCTTTGCTGAATTCTCGCGCGATGCAGAGCTGGAAGAAATGCGGCTGACGGCGAGCGCGTCCGTCTCGCAATTGAACGGCTGTCTCGATGACACGCTGGTGCGCGGCGAGGTCGCGCTTACGATGGCGCGGTCCGCGGGCGGTTTTCGGGTCGAGTGCGGCGATGCCATCCGCAGCAGCTGGCGCCGCAGCAAGACCGCCTGAGCGGACCGAACCAGCGTAGCGCATAGGTCTGCACAGGCTTGCTCTCCTTGACGCAGGCCAGTAACGCGGCTGGCCATGACATCCTATCCAAAGACCGCTGCGTTGATGCAGCGAGGCCGAGACTTCCTGGGCTGCGAACACGCCATTCTGTGCGGCGCGATGAGCTGGGTCTCCGAACGCAATCTGGTCTCGGCCATCTCCAATGCTGGCGGTTTCGGCGTGATCGCTTGCGGAGCGATGACACCGGATCTGCTCGACGCGGAAATCGCGGCCACCAGGGCGCTGACGGACAAGCCATTCGGCGTGAACCTCATCACGATGCATCCACAATTGTTTGACCTGATCGCGGTGTGCCAGAAGCACGGCGTGGGCCATGTCGTGCTGGCGGGCGGCATTCCTCCCAAGGGCAGCGTCGAAGCGATCAAGGCATTCGGCGCGAAGGTCATCGTGTTTGCGCCTACTCTGGCGCTCGCAAAGAAGCTGCTGCGCTCGGGCGGCGATGCGCTGGTGATCGAAGGGATGGAAGCAGGCGGACACATCGGCCCCGTTTCGACGAGCGTTCTGGCGCAGGAATTCCTGCCCGCACTGGCAGAGGACCACGTCGTCTTTGTTGCTGGCGGGATCGGCCGCGGTGAAGCGATTGCAGGCTATCTGGAGATGGGTGCGAGCGGGGTGCAGCTGGGCACCCGCTTTGCCTGTGCCAGCGAAAGCATTGCGCATCCTGACTTCAAGAAAGCTTTCTTCCGCGCCAAGGCCCGCGATGCCGAAGCCAGTGTGCAGGTCGATCCGCGCTTGCCGGTGATCCCGGTGCGCGCGCTCAAGAACAAGGGCACCGAGGAATTTACCCGCAAGCAGATCGAGGTCGCCGGCATGCTCGATCGTGGGGAAGTCGACATGGGCGAAGCGCAGCTGCAGATCGAGCATTTCTGGGCCGGCGCCTTGCGGCGCGCGGTCATCGACGGCGATGTCGATGGCGGCTCGTTGATGGCAGGCCAGTCGGTCGGCATGGTGACGCAGGAAGAACCCGTGGCTGACATCATCGCGACGCTGATGGCGGAAAGCGAAGCGGCGCTGGGCCGCCGCTGATGTCCGATCCACTAGTCCTTACCCTGTCATGTCCTGACAGGCCGGGAATCACCGCCCGCGTGACCGGGTTCCTGTTCGACAATGGCGGCAATGTGCTTGAGGCGCAGCAGTTCAACGACCGCGAAAGCGATCGTTTCTTCATGCGGGTCGAGTTTGAAGATGGCTCGCAGTCGCTGGATGCACTCCGCGCTTCCTTTGCGGCGCTTGCGGATGAATATGCGATGCAATGGAAGCTCGCCCTTCGTGACCGCCCGCGCCGGGTCATCCTGATGGTCAGCAAGTTCGATCATTGCCTCGCTGACCTGCTCTATCGTTGGCGGATCGGCGAATTGCCGATGGAGCCGGTAGCGATCATCTCCAACCATCCGCGCGAGACCTTCGCGCATCTCGATTTCGCCGATATTCCGTTTCATCACCTGCCGGTTTCAAGGGACACCAAGACCGAACAGGAAGCGCAGGTGCGGGCGATTGCGGAGCAGACGCGCGCAGAGCTCGTGGTGCTCGCGCGCTATATGCAGATCCTCTCAGACGAGCAAGCGGGTCACTTTGCGGGGCGCTGCATCAATATCCACCACAGCTTCCTGCCCGGCTTCAAGGGCGCGAAGCCCTATCACCAGGCTCATGCGCGCGGGGTGAAGATGATCGGTGCAACCGCGCATTATGTCACCACCGACCTCGATGAAGGGCCGATCATTCACCAGGATGTCGAGCCCATCACCCATGCCGACTTGCCTGACGAGCTGGTGCGCAAGGGACGCGATATCGAGCGCCGCGTTCTCTCTGAAGCGGTGAGGCTGCATCTTGAGGAACGCGTGCTGATGAACGGCACGCGCACCGTTGTATTCAGGGGCTGAGCAAAGCCGTTAATCGAGACTGGCAGCTTTATCCTCATTCGCGCGGTGTCCTCCCCTGTCCTGCTACGGGTATAGTGAAGGGGCTGTTGCCCATCATCCGATTGGCGCTTAGATCCATCGTCCAAAGCATGATGGAGCGATGCAATGTGCGATCAAGAAACCATGAAGCGCTGGGCCAGGGGTCAGCTCTCCCGCCGCGAGTTCGGTGCATTGTCAGGCGCTGCCGCGCTATCAGCCTGCACGGCTGGCAACGCTCCGGGGGCGAATGGGCAAGGCACCGCGCCGGAACTGGTCGAAACCCCAGTGAGCTTTGAGACGGCAGATGGCACGATGGACGCAATCCTCATCCACCCGGAAGACGGCGAGCACCCAGCGGTGATCCATTGGCCCGATATTGCCGGGATCAGGCCGTCGCATATCAGCATGGCGCGCCGGACCGCCGATCAGGGCTACGCCGTGCTGCTGGTCAATCCTTACTATCGCGACGTGAGCGGGCAAATCTGGGAGAGCTTCGCGGACTTTGCCGATGGCGGATGGGACACTGCGCGCGGCTTCCGCGAGAAGCTGTCCTCCTTCGCCATCCGCAGCGACACGCAGGCGATCGTCGCGTGGCTCGACGCGCAACCCTTTGTCGACACAAGCCGCGGGATCGGCGCGGAAGGGTACTGCATGGGCGGGCCATTCACAGTCTACTCAGCCGCTGAAGTGCCTGCGCGGGTGAAGGCGGCAGCCAGCTTCCATGGAGGCGGGCTGGTGCGCGAAGACGCAGAAAGCCCCCACAGGCTGATGGCGACGACAGAGGCAAGTTTCCTGATTGCCATTGCGACAGACGATGATGCGAAGGCGCCGGATGACAAGACTGCGCTGCGCGAAGCGGCAGATAGCGCGGGCAAGCCGGCTGTGGTTGAAGTCTATGCCGGCGATCACGGCTGGACCGTCCCGGACAGTCCAGCCTACGCGAAGGAAGAGGCCGACCGCGCCTTTGAAGAGAAAATCAAGCTCTATGAAGGCGCGCTTTAAGAGCCTTTTTCGCAATCAAATCGGCTGCAGATCCATGACTTGCGGAAGACCATCACTCCTCTGGATTGCGAAGTTTACACTTGATCTCTGAGCCCGGGATATGCAGCCTTCTCCCCTCTCTCAGGGCTTGCGCCTGTTGAGAGAAAGTCAGTCGGGTCGCGAGGTGTAATCACGATTTTTGACAGGGGGAGAAGACCATGGGCATTCGTACCACGTTGATCGCGGGAGCTGCCACCGCTGCACTCGCAGCCTCACCAGTCCTTGCGGAAAAAGCGAGAGATCTGGTGGACATCAATGGGATGAGAGGCAGCAGCGCAGAAAGCGCGCTCCAGTCTCGCGGCTTCGAGCATACTTCGACACACAAGAATTCCATGGGCTATGCCTACAGCTATTGGTGGAACGAGCGCGACGATGATTGCGTCCAGGTCGAAGTCTACAATGGCAGGGTCGAGACGATCCAGGATGCAGCAGATCAGGACTGCGGCCATCACAAGGGAGATGGTGCCAAGGCTGCCGGTGTCATCGCCGGTGCTGCTTTGCTCGGCGCACTGGTCTCGCACAAGTCGCACCATCACGAAGACCGCAATCACCATGAAGATCAGAAAGCAGAAGCCGATTACGAGCGCGGCTATACCGATGGCCTCCATAATGCGGCCTATCACAATTATGATCGCTCGGACGCGTATTCCTCAGGCTATACGGCCGGTGTGGATGAGCGCGAAGCAAAGCTGAGCCATCATCACGGCCACGGCGGTTACTCACAGGTAGCGGCTTACAAGGACGTAGAGGGCATGAGCGGCTCGCGCGCTCGTGATCTGTTGAACGAACGTGGCTTCACCCGAGTCAGCCGCTTTGGGGATGACAACACCCGATATTCGATCATGTGGCGCGCGCAATCGCGTCAATGCCTGCAGCTCACGGTCGCTGATGGGCTGGTCTATGACGTGCGGGATATTGGCAATCATCCGGATTGCCGGTGAGAGGGAGTAGTTCGGTATGAGAATGACCTTGACCCTGCTGGGAGCGGCTTCTTTCGTTCTCGCATCGTGTGGAGGCGGTTCAGCACCTGAGGAGCCGAACGATACCGGCGGATCAGAAGAGGTAGCGCAAGAGCCTGTCTCAGCGGCGGAGAGCGAGGACGCGCTTGTTCCGGGGACTCAATATAACGCCACTGCGCAGATCCCTTGCGGCTTTGCCGGAGAAGACCCGACGCAGAACTGCGATGCGGGGGTGATCCGCAATTGGGGTGAGGATGGCACGACTTTGGTCGAAGTCCAGAAACCTGACGGTTCAAAGCGCGCGATCTTTGTTCAAGGTACCACACCTATTGGTGCTGATAGCGCTGAAGCGGATGGATCTGCCGGATGGGATTTCAAGACCACCCGCGATGGTGATCGAGTGACCGTCAACTTTGGCCCCGAGAGCTACATAATCGTGGATGCATTTGTTGAGGGTGGCTGAGGATGCCGCCTCAGCGGCACCTTCCAGTCGTTCAGGGTTGCCGCGCGCCAGGTCCATTCCAGCGGTCCGTAACGGTATCGTGCATACCACCAATGTGCGAACAGGATTTGCAATCCGAAAAAGGCAATTGCGAGCAGGATTCTCGTTTGCGTGTCCCACACCTCAGCCATTCCGAGCCCGAATTGATACAATATGGGAACGGCGACAAATGAATGCGCGACATAGAGCGTGAGTGTCATCCGCCCAGGACCCTTGAACAGGCCAACCAGCCGCTGCAATGGAGAGTTCCACACAAGCGCCAGAAGTCCGATTTGCGCTGTTATTGCGCTGATCCCGATCCACTGGAACAGGATTGCGCTTTCGGTAAAGGGTCCGATCGCGAACTCTGCGCCTGATGGTGATCCGGGCACCATCGGCTTCACGATGAATTCGAGGATCGCAAAGATCGTGCCGCCAATGACAAGCATTGCCAATGCAATCCCGCGATCCTTCGCAATGCGGGCGAAAAAACCTGCGCGCTGAATGATCACACCTACGGCAAACAATCCGGCAATCTCGCTTACCCTGCCAAACGACCAGTTTATTGACCACTTGACGAGATTGCCCTCTGTTGCATTCGCCCTGATGATTTCTCCCAAGCTGCCGTTTCTGAGGGTATCCCATAGGTAAGAGCTGGCAAAATAGGGCTCTGACGCGGCAAAGGCATTGCCCCAATTGGCCAGCATCCACTGGATAAGCAGCGGGATCTGCAGGAAAAACAGGCCTGAAATTGCCAGCAGTGCGTAATTGCTGCGAACTCTATCCAGCGGAATGAGCAGAAGCCCCAGAAACGCGAGTAACCGGAGTATCTCAGCCGCATACAGCAGCGAGTGAATGAAGCCGATTGCCATGAGGAGCAGCAGTCGCCACGCAAAACGGCTGGTGAAGTCGACGCCGCGTCCGCGCTGGTTGCCCATGATTGTTGCGAAGCTGAACCCGAAAAGCAGTGCGAATATCGCGAAGGCCTTGCTGCCGAAGAGGAAGAAAATGGCCTGCCCCCACGGATCGTCAGTCCCTCGCGAAAGGCCGACGCTAAATGCTTCAGCCGCATGCACCATGAGCAGGCCGAACAAGGCGAAGCCGCGAAGGGCATCGACAAACTCAATTCTTTCAGGCCGAACCTGCACACCGCTTGCGTCGTTCATCCATTTCCCCCCTTGGATATCCGGCGCGACCCGGATGGAATAGGCACTGCGTAGTTTTCTTTGTCAATGTGAGGCTCCGGAAAACTGCGTCCACATTGATTGCCTTGAGTTGCCAGTGCAGACCGTCCGCTTTCCACACCAGCTCCCGTCATCCTGAACTTGCTTCAGGATAACAGTCTCAACAAGCAAGGATCATGCTGAAAGGAGTTCAGCATGACGCAAGTGCAACAGCCTGCTCCCGACATTTCCTACTGACCCGTCCTTCAGTAAATTTCGCGCGCAATCCTGTCTCTGGCCAGGGGATAGACGCGAAGGAGTGCCTCATGTTTAAGCATTGCCGCAGATGGTCACACTTTTCACGGGTGAAACCTGCCGCAATCCCGCAGAATTGCGGCGTTAGCGCGCTCTTTCGGTTGTTTCGGAAAGTGGCTGGAAAGTATCCTTCACCGGCGCGGGTTTTCTTGGCTCAGGACTGTGTAACATGTGTATCCAACACGGCCTTCACCCGCGTCGTCTCCGGTTTCGCTTGGAAGCGGCGCTCCCAGCGGTTAGGCTGGAGTTCTGGTCTGAAAAGGGGAAGCATCCGTGCTCGATATCGTACTCATTGCGCTTGTGTTTCTGCTGATCGTGTTCCTGCTGATGGCAGTGCGCGTCGTGAAGCAAGGTTTCGTCTACACGATCGAGCGCTTTGGCAAGTTCACCAAGTCGGCTGAGCCGGGCTTGCATATCATCACACCGTTCATCGACCGCATCGGGCAAAAGGTGAACATGATGGAGCAGGTGCTCGATATTCCGGGACAGGAAATCATCACCGCCGATAATGCCATGGTTGGCGTTGATGCGGTGGTGTTCTTCCAGGTGCTCGATGCGGGCAAGGCGGCCTATGAAGTCGCCAACCTTTATCAGGCAATCATGGCGCTCACGACCACCAACCTGCGCACGGTCATGGGTTCAATGGACCTCGACGAGACCCTGTCCAAGCGCGACGAGATCAATGCGCGGCTGCTCGCAGTGGTCGATCACGCAACCTCGCCCTGGGGCGTGAAGATCACCCGCGTCGAGATCAAGGACATCCGCCCGCCGCACGACATTTCCGAAGCCATGGCGCGCCAGATGAAGGCCGAGCGTTTGAAGCGCGCGGAAATCCTCGAGGCCGAAGGCGATAAGACCAGCTCGATCCTGCGCGCCGAAGGCCGCAAGCAGTCGGCCATTCTCGAAGCGGAAGGCAAGCGCGAAGCGGCATTTCGCGATGCTGAGGCACGTGAGCGTTCAGCAGAGGCGGAAGCGCGCGCGACGCAAATGGTGTCCGATGCGATTGCGGCATCAGGAAATCAGGCGATCAACTACTTCATCGCGCAGGAATACACCAAGGCGGTCGGCAAGTTCGCCGAAAGCCCCAATGCCAAGACGATCCTGTTTCCCGTTGAAGCAACCCAGCTGATCGGTTCGCTCGGCGGAATTGGCGAGCTGGTGCGCGATGCGATCCAGCCCGCAGACGGCGATGTTACGACGCGTCCTGCGCGCACTGGCCAACCGTTGCCGGACTCGCGCTCACGGGCGAGCGTCCCGCGCAGCGGAGACAGCTGATGGACCAGCTTGGCGGCTTTGAAGCGCACTGGATCTGGATCACGCTCGGCCTGGTGCTGGCCGCACTCGAAATGCTGGTGCCGGGCGTCTATCTGATCTGGCTTGCGCTTGCCGCCATTGCGACCGGGCTGCTCACGCTGGGCATCGGGCTGGGCTTTCCGGTTCAGATTGTGGTGTTCGTCTCGCTGTCGCTGATTGCAGCATTCAGCGCGAAGCGCTTCCTGCGCGATTCTCCGATTGAAAGCTCCGACCCGCTATTGAACCAGCGCGGCGGGCGGCTGGTGGGCGAGACTGCGATCATTGTCCAGGCGATCGATGGTGGCACGGGCCGCTTAAAGCACGGGGACAGCGAATGGATCGCGCGCGGTCCTGATCTGCCGGTCGGAAGCCGGGTTCGCATTATCGGCAGTGCAGGGGTAGAACTGATTGTCGAGCCGCTCAACATGATCGAGGGGCAGGCCCGCGAAATCTCAGGCGAAGGAAAGGGGACAGGAGGTGAGGCCTCCTGACGCACTCCTGCAGATCAGTCGGGCTGTTTTCCCGCCATCGCGCCGAAGCGGCCATGCTTGCGGAAACGGACCATCCACTTGTCGAGGAACAGGCCAAGCGGCTTGGGCTCGATCCCGAGCTGCTTGAAACCGGGCATATCGGGTGACGCAACGCTGCCTGCCTTCAGCAAGGTCCACTGGTCGGAGCTCATCGGCGTCAGCGGCAAGGCCGCGAAAATCGCAGAGGCGGTGTCCGGCATGGAGATGAACAGCGGAGAACGACCCTGGGCCGCGGCGATGCGCTGATTGATCTCCAGCATCGTGAGGACCTCGGGTCCGCCCAGTTCGAAGGTCTTTCCGCCATGCTGCGTCGGGTCTTCTGCAGCGCGGACGATCGCTTCTGCAACATCGTCGACAAAGACGAGTTGCAGCTTCGCGTCAGGGCCGAAGACTGGCAGCGCCGGGGCCATGCTGATCAACTGGCCGAACATGTTGAGGAAGTTATCGTCCTTGCCGAAGATGATCGACGGGCGGATGATGCTCGCTTCGGCGAAGGCTTCGAGAACCTTTGCCTCGCCTAGCGCCTTGGCGCTGGCATAGGCTGTGGGCGACCCGGCATCCGCGCCGATCGCGCTGACATGGACGAACGCGCTTGCGCCGATCTTTTTGGCAAGTGCCGCCATGTTGCCGGCTGCCTCGCCCATGATCCGCCTGAGATTGCCATCGAATGCGCCCACGAGGTTGATGACAGTGTCTGCACCGTCAAGCGCGGCGGCGAGGCTGGCCTCATTGGTGATGTCGCAGCGCGCAAACTGGAGTTGGCCGAGGTTCGCGAGCGGCTTCAGGCTGAAGCTCCGCTCCGGGTTGCGGCTGGCAATCCGTACGCGTGCGCCGCGTTCCAGCAAAGCCTGCGCTACATAGGTTCCGAGAAATCCGCTGCCGCCAAACAGAGTGACGAGCTTCTCGTTGAGCGGGGAGGGCTTAGACATGGTTTTCTGGCCTTGAACGGATGCGGATTGTCAGAGCCCCTTGCCGTATGCTCGCGCGCTCTGCAAGCACCGCGCGGGTCTGTTTTGTTCATCCGCACAGCGAAACAGCCGTTGACATCGGGGGCGCTGCTTGGCTAGTGGCGCGCTCCTACCCGCGAGCCGTCCTGTTGGAGACGACTCGCCTGTGTGCCCAGATGGCGGAATTGGTAGACGCACCGTCTTCAGGTGGCGGCGCTCGCAAGGGCGTGGAGGTTCGAGTCCTCTTCTGGGCACCAATAATTTTTCCGCGCACGTCCGCGGCCGGTTCCATAAACCCCTGAAAACTGCTATAAAATCGCCAGAATTGTTCGCTGGCGTTCGCGACCGTTCGTTTTCGATCTGGGGGCCCTGGGGGCCTTTTATTCCCCGAGGCCCCCACCAGAATCCCGGTCAAAAACGCCCTTTTCGAAGGCGAGGCCCCCATGGTTTTGACCGACCTGCAGATAAAACAAGCCGCTCCGAGGGAGCGCGACTGGAAACTTTCCGACAGCGGCGGGCTCTATCTCCTCGTGCGGCCCAATGGCTCCAAGCTCTGGCGTCTGAAATATCGCCAGCACGGCCGCGAGAAGAAATTGTCCTTCGGACGCTATCCCGAGGTCGGTCTCAAAGAGGCGCGCCTGATGCGCGACGAAGCCCGGGTCGAGATCGGGCATGGCGGCGATCCCGCACGGCGCCGGCGTGAGGAAAAGATCGCCGCGGTCATCCGCCAGGGCGATACCTTCGAGAACGTCGCCTATGAATATATCGCCAAGCGCGAGGCCGAAGGGCTCGCCATGGCGACGCTGGTCAAATCGAACTGGCTTGCCAAGGTTCTCTCCAAGTCGATCGGCCACCGCCCGGTCGCCGAGATCACGCCCCACGAAATGCTCGCAGTCCTCAAGCGCCATGAGCGCGAAGGCAATTATGAGAAGGCCAAGCGCCTGCGCAGCTTTGCCAGCCGCGTATTCCGCTACGCGGTCTCGACCTTGCGCGCCGAGCACGATCCCTGCGCCCCGCTCCAGGGTGCACTGGTCTCGCCCAAGCCCAAGCACTATGCCGCGATCACCGATCCGGCCCAACTCGGCGGTCTCCTGCGCGCAATCGACAAATACGAAGGCAACCACACGACGCTGTTTGCACTCCAGATTGCCCCGCATGTCTTCGTGCTCCCGGGAGAGCTGCGCCATGCCGAATGGGAGGAGATCGATTGGGAGGCACAGGTCTGGCGGATCCCGGCGGGCAAGATGAAATCGCGCCGGCCGCATGCCGTGCCGCTCTCGCGCCAGGTTCTCGAATTGCTCCAGCAACTGCGTGGGATCAACGGAGACTCGCGCTACGTCTTCCGCTCGCTTGCCTCGAGGGACCGCCCGATGAGCGAGAACACGGTGAACGCCGCGCTGCGGCGGATGGGGTATTCCGGCGACGAGATGACTGCCCATGGCCTGCGCGCCACGGCCTCGACGCTGCTCAACGAATCCGGCCTATGGAGCTACGATGCGATCGAACGTGCGCTTGCGCACCAGGACAACAACGTCGTGCGCGGGATCTACCATCGCGGCCAGCACTGGGATGAACGCGTACGCATGGCGCAGTGGTGGAGCGACTATCTCGACCAGCTCAAGGACGGCGGCGAAGTCGTCAATTTTGCCCGGAGCGCCTGATCGCCTGCTGCCTCCATGCAGCCTTTATTGGCCCGCTTAATCGGGGTGTTGCGCAGATGCAGCAGCTATAGTTCAAAGGGCGGCAAGCCACGATTTTCGATTGCGAAATTCCGCGGCGGTCGTAACGTCATTTCAGTCGAGAGAGTTTCTCGACCTCCCTGAAATTCAGGAAGCTGCAAACGAACCCGAGCCTTTGGCTCTGCTGGGTTCGAACCTGCAGCGCGAAGGCTCGGTGTCTTTTCTGGAGACTGCCGATGAACCCACTTGCCCAGAGCCAATTCAAGGCTCCGCACGGGCTCCCTGTCTATTTCCGAACCACTGGCCAGCTCCACCTCTCGGACGCAACGATCAGTCTCGACGAGATGGTGTTTCGCCAGAAGCGCTCGGCCGAGAGCAACCTCAAGGAACTGATCTGGCTCTGCCGCGAGCGCTATTGGTACGCTCTCAAACTCATCCATCCACGTTCCTACCCGCCTGACAGCCTGTTCGATCGCGAAGCGCTCGACCTGGGCGAGTTCTACCTGCCCTGGGCTGAGCTATGCGCGCTCTATCGCAGGCTTGTGTTCGAACCGCAGATCGACCTCTTCGAAGCCCAGCGCGAGCGTGAGCTGCGCAAGTGGCACCGCTTTCTCGAGAAGGAGTGCTTCGAGCGCGTGACGAAGTGCCCCGAGTGGACAAGGTGCGTGCTGGAAACAGCTGGCTTGTTGGAGACCCATTCGCCGGGCCGCGAGGTCCACATCGTCGAAATGTTCGACGCCATCACCGAAAACGTGGAGGACAGATATGGAAGAGAGATTGAACCCAGGAAAGAGTGACACTGCACGGATTATTGGGGCAGCGAGTTTCGCTGCCGAGAAACACCGCAAACAGCGACGTAAGGACGCTGCGGCCACCCCCTACATCAACCACCCCCTTGAGGTAGCGCAGATCCTGACGGAGGCAGGGGTTGAGGACAGTGATGTCCTCATCGCGGCTATCCTCCACGATACGATCGAGGACACCGAGACCACGCCTGAGGAACTGACCGCGGTCTTCGGAGAAAGAGTGTGCTCGCTCGTTCTGGAGGTGACCGACGACAAGAGCCTACCGAAAGCAGAGCGCAAGCGACTTCAGGTTCTCAACGCGCCGAAGAAGTCAGCTGATGCCAAGCTCATCAAGATTGCGGACAAGATTGCGAACATCCGCGATCTAAAGGCTTCCCCGCCCAAGTGGAGTGAAGGGCGCAAGGCATCCTACGTACTCTTCGCTAGGGAGGTAGTTCACGGGTGCATCAGGGTGAGTGCTGATCTGGAGGCGCTCTTTGAAAAGGTTGTTGCTGACTTAACCCTCGGAAAGCAGCCGGTGCGAGCAAGTCTTCGGGATCCTGCGCTCAGATTGGGAGGTGCCAAATGAAATATGGGTTAGGATTGGTGGATCTGAACTTCATCGCAAGGATGGCGCTGCTCGGATTTTCGGAGAATCCAGCCCGAGACATCGCAAGATTGCTTGAATCACAATATCCCATCGAGTTTGAAACGCGCATTGCGCTGGCAAAAGCGCTAAGAGGTAGCGCGGGCAATGGAGTAAGGCTCCATGTACAAGGGCAAGGCAAGTCAGCATTCTACCGAAGGCTCAGAAATCTGAAGGCCAAACTCATCGAAGGTAGGGCGGCTGACGCAGTTATTGGTAAGCTCGGCTACGAAAAGGCAGTCCGGGCTTCCGCAGATGTTCATAATCGATCAGAAAAGACTATCGAGTCAGCCATTACCGTTTCGCGAGAACTTGAGGCGTGGATCCAGTCTTGTCGCGAGAAAGGGTCCAATCATTCTGACGGCGCGTTGGAGATCGCGTTCCTGTACGCAAAACTGACCGAGTCAGAGCCCCAATCGTGGCTAAAGCGATCCATCGAAGATTTGGCATTTCTGATTGCCGACACCGAAATCGCCCTCAAACGAGCCGAGGGTAGAAAGCCTGGCACGCACAAAACCTAACTCAAGTCACCCTATTTTAGTCTCCGACATTAGGGTGAGTGGCAGTCTGTGTCCGCATAGGTGGTTTCTCGTTCAATAACGAACGGGAGTAATCACATGAAGATAGAGCAAACAAATAACAGACAACTTGCTTACTCAATCAAGCAGGCTGCCTATCTCACATCCCTCGGAAAGACCCGAATTTATGAGCTCGTCCGGGAGGGCAAACTTGTAAAGCGACGCGTCGGTCGTCGATCGCTGATCACGGCTGAAAGCCTGCATGCCCTGATCGAGGGAGAAGTATGATGCAGGGCTCTCACGATCAGCAACCATCACCTTTCCCTTTGGATGATATCCGCACCTTCCTTCCGGGCATAGGTGAAGAGGAATACGCGATACGAGCCAAGATGCGATCCTACAGGAACGCAGCCAGCGGCATGATCCGGGCAACCCAAAGCGATACAGCCAGGCAACTGGCTTGGATCGCTTCTGACTACATCACGCTCTGGATTTACTCGCCTGCTATCGAAGTCGAGTTGGAAGACCTGAACACCTTCTTTCGGCGCCTGCTTGTCACGGCGATTCAGGCTGAGCGCATTGATATGGAAGGTCCCAGGACATGAGCTCCGATCAACATCGTGCACGAAGGAAGAACGCATCGGGGAGGATCATTAAGATGCCCGTTGCGCCCATAGAAAAATCCGATCGTTGCTTGCTGGATTTAGTGCATCAGCATTTGTGTCGATTTATCGTTTATCCAAGTGCAGAGGCTGCCGATGCCCACGCTCTTTGGATTGCACATACGCACGCGATGGATGCGTGGGAATCCACCCCCCGGATCGCATTTCTGTCTCCAGAGCCCGGATCTGGGAAGACACGTGCTCTTGAAGTGAGTGGGACCCTTGTCCCGAACGCTGTTGAGGCGGTCAATGTTACGCCGGCATATCTCTTCCGCAAGGTGGGTCATGATGCGTCCCCACCCACCGTCCTCTTTGATGAGATTGACACGATCTTTGGGCCTAAGGCCAAAGGCAACGAGGAGATCCGAGGGCTTCTCAATGCCGGGCACAGAAAGGGAGCGGTGGCAGGCCGATGTGTTCTTAGAGGACGTCAAATAGAAACCGAAGAGCTGCCAGCCTACTGCGCGGTTGCGCTTGCTGGATTGGATGAGCTTCCACTCACCATTCGCACCCGCTCGATCTTGGTTAGGATGAGGCGACGAAGCCGAGAAGAAAAGGTAGAACCGTATCGGTGTAGGGACCATGACCGGATAGGGCACGAGCTTCGAGATAGGCTCGCAGTTTGGGCAAAGCGCCACGTGGCAAGATTGCGAACCCTTCGCCCCTTGATGCCAGATGGCATCACCGACCGGGATGCTGACCTCTGGGAGCCACTGCTGGCCATCGCGACAACGTTTGGAGAGGAATGGGAAATGCGAGCCCGAGTTGCGGCTGTTACGCTTGTTACGGATTCAAAGAAAACGACACCGAGCATAGGAGTCCGCCTCTTGTGTGACATTCGTCAGGTCTTTGGCGACAAGGAAAAGATGCCAACGGTAGAGATATTGGAGGCGCTCAACAGCGATGAAGAGGCCCCCTGGGGGGACTGGCGGGGTAAACCGCTTGATGACCGTAAGCTGGCTGCGTTTCTTCGCCCGTACGGTGTTAGGCCCAGACCTATTCGGACCGATTTTGGGCCACTTAGGGGATATCTCCGGGAGGACTTACATGATGTCTGGAATCGCTATTTGCCTGAATTGCCAAAGCCAGAGGAAGAGCAGGCAGTCGCCAAAGAAGACGTAACAAACGTAACAGGCGACACGCAATGAAGCGGGTTTGTTTCTGTTGCGGTGCTGCCCTGCTTTGTTTGGAAGCACGTAGGCCACGTGGATCCACGTCAACAACTTACCTTGGACTTACCTCATGAGACGCCTGCCGGAAGCCATCAAAAAGCGGATTGTGGAGCACCTTGCCTGCTTCGAAAGTCCTCCAAGAGTAGTCGAACTGATCGAGAAAGAGTTTGGGGTCAAACTTACCCCGAGACATGTGCGAGCATATGACCCTGCGTCGTTCCAATTCGCAGCGTCGTATAAATGGCTCGAGTACCACGCGGCCGTTCGAAAGCGATATGGTCAAGAGATTGGCAAGGTCGCGATCGCGCACAAAGCCTATAGATTGGATCAGTTGCAGCAGACGATTGATAGGGCAATGGAGATCATGGCCGCTGGTGGAGAAGACATATTCGCGGCCGCTGAACTAATCCGGAAGGCGGTCGAGACCGCTGCCAAAGACGTGGGTGATTGGTATCAGCGGTAATGGATGAAATGCATCGCCATTAGGTCAATGGCGGCACCAGCCGAGGTGAGATGCCGCGCTTCATAAACGTACCTCTTTGGCTATCTTTGACCTAACGCTCTTGGAGTGTCACGCGCCTTAACTCTCCAGGTAGCTGGAAGTGATCTAAGCAGTAATGCTAAGTCCAAGATCTGATGCCGAGCAAGAAGTCTTCACAGACTGGGTTCAAACGCCCGTTCAAGGCGGTGCCTATTCGTCTAGGCCGCAAGCTCAAGGAAAAGCGCAGGCGCGAAGAGAACTGGAGGACCTTCAAATTGGCGGGCATAGCTTTCACAGCGAGCGTTATGGTGGCCGGCGGTGGCGTCTGGCTTTGGCCCATCACAACAGGCCAAGGCCAGGAGGCAATCCAGCCGTTGATGGCGGCTGTTTCGTCCGATGAACAACAGCCAAGAATGTCGCTTTGCGGTGAGGGCCAACGCGTCACCTGCGTGGTTGATGGCGATACCATCTGGCTACGCGGCGAGAAGATCAGGATAGCCGACATCGACACGCCAGAGATCGGCCAGCCTCAGTGCGACGCGGAATACCAACTGGGAATGCGGGCCACCTACCGTTTGCGCGATCTCCTCAACGAAGGGCCTTGGAGTGTCGAGACAATTGGATTTCGCGACGAGGATCAATACGGCCGCAAGCTGCGTGTTCTCACGCGCGGGGGCCAATCGATCGGGGACATGCTAGTCCAGGAGGGCCTGGCGAGAACCTGGTCTGGCAGGCGAGAGCCTTGGTGCTAGCGGCCAGGGGTCGATCCGTGATGACATTTGTACGGCTGGAGGCGTTCCGGGAGGGGCCCCGTAGAGGGCCCAATTCCCGGCAAGTCAGCGCCGCTTCAGCCATTTCAAGGAATTAGATCCTGACTTCGGGTCCCCGAGCAGACCACATCTGAAACTAGGCCGATGGCGCACTGTCCGATCTCATCCTGAACAATGCGATTTGCTGACTCATTCCCTTGGATCCTGAGTGCATCATCAAGTCTAGTTCGCTGGCGTCCCAGTGTCCTCGATCAATCGCCTACGCGTTCGGGTAGGGTGTGCAGATGTGCAGTGCAGGTTATGCCCTTGCCTGAAATCAAAGGGAGGATGCCTCGATGGGCCGGGAATGGGTTTTTGATGAGTACAAGGGATTCGAGGCGCTCAAACTACGCGAATGCGCAGAACAGGAACCGGGCCCTAACGATGTCCGGCTTAGAGTCGAAGCCTTTGCGTTGAATTGGGGCGACGCCGATCTCATGGAAGACTTCTATTCTTTCAGCTTTTCGTCGCTGCCAGCAAGAGTTGGTGTCGAAGCAAGCGGCATTGTCGAAGCTGTTGGGTCCAACGTAACAGGCATCGAAATCGGCGGCCGCTATGGAACCTTGCCGTATTTCTACGACATGCGCGGTGCAAGCGCAGATACCATGCTGATCGACAGCAATTATATTGCCAAAGCGCCAGCGGGGCTGTCCCCCGTCGAAGCAGCTTCAGTCTGGATGCAATTCATGACGGCGTATTACCCGGTCGCCGAGCTGGGCGGCGCGGCGCCAGGCGTGAACATCCTTGTTCCAGCGGGAACGAGCACCGCGGGCTCTGCCGGGATCGAAATCGGCAAGCTGAAGGGTGCCACGATCATCAGCACGACCCGATCGGAAGCCAATCGCGATTATCTGCACGAGCTAGGAGCAGACCATGTTTTCGTCGATGACGGTAGTGATCTCGAAGCTTTCCTCAACACAGTGACGGATGGCGTCGGCGTGCACGCTTCATTTGACCCTGTCGGAGGAAATTTCATGGAGCGCTATGCGAACGCGATGGCGAAGGGCGGCAAGCTGATGCTCTATGGGGGCTTGGAGGGAAGCTTCTCGCCTCCACCGATTACTGCGATGTACCAGAAGAACCTCTGGTTTCACGCCTATTCGCTATTCAATTATGTCGAAGACCTGGAAAGCCAAAAGCGCGGTGTGGACTTCGTCACTAAGGCGCTGGAAAGCGGCGCATTGAAACCCCGCGTCGACAAGGTCTTCCCGATGGAGGAATATGTCGACGCGTGGCGTTATCTCAGAGGCAAGAGGAGCAGCCATGGCAAAGTCCTGGTGGAAACTGGCCGGTAAGTGCGAGCGCTAGCCAGTGCCATTCGATTTACTCCTGAAGAATGCGCGGGTGGTCGATCCCGAAGCCGAGAGTGTCTCTGGACCGGTCGACATTGGGATCGCTGGAGGGCGGTTCGCCGCCATCGGATACGAACTCGCAGGGAATGCAGGCGAGGTAATCGATTGCGATCGGCGCTATGTTCTGCCTGGCTTGATTGATTGCCATGTTCACCCCTTCCTTGCAGACGCCAACTTTGCGCGCCTTGGGGAAGTGCCACCGACACTCATGAGTGCACGGGCAGGCCGGATCCTGGAAGGCATGCTCCTGCGTGGCTTCACTACAGTGCGCGACGCAGCGGGCGCCGATTGGGGGATCAAGCAGGCAGTCGAAGACGGCCTCATTGCTGGACCTCGTCTGTTCATTGCCGGCCGCGCTTTGAGCCAGACCGGCGGCCACGGGGATTTCCGCTCGCTGACAGATGACCGTGACATCTGTCATTGTCAGCACGCGCTCGCCTTCACATCGCGCATTGCCGACGGCATCGACGGTGTCCGAAAAGCGGTGCGCGAGGAGCTGCGCAAGGGCGCCGACCAGATCAAGATCATGGTTTCAGGCGGAGTTTCGTCTCCCCACGATCCGCTTGAGCGCAATCAGTACAGCCCTGATGAAATCAGCGTAATCGTGGAAGAGGCGCAGCGGCGCGGCACCTACGTGATGGCGCACGCCTATGGGGCTGATGCAATTCGGGTGGCTCTGGAGTGCGGGGTCCGCACCATCGAGCATGGCAATATGATCGACGAAGCAACCGCCGCCTTGGCGGCTGAGAAGGAGGCGTTCCTTGTGCCGACGCTGGTTACCTATGAAGTCCTGGCGGACACCGCTGAAGAAAACGGCTGGAGCGCGTCGATGATGGATAAGCTTTCGCGAGTGCGCGAAGCAGGTTTGCAATCGATCCGGATATGCCGCGAGGCAGGGGTCAAGCTTGGCCTCGGCACGGACTTGCTGGGCGACAGCTTCGACCACCAATCGCGCGAATTTCTCATTCGCGGCCGGGTCGAAAGTCCGGCCCAGGTTCTCCATTCAGCCACACGAATTAACGCTGAGATCCTGCGGCGAGAAGGTGAATTGGGAGTGATCAAAGAAGCAGCTATCGCCGACCTGTTGGTGCTGGAGCGAAACCCACTGGAAGATCTCGCGGTCTTGCAGGATCAGGGCCGGCACATGCCCGCCATCATCAAGGACGGATCGGTGGTAAAGAGCAGCTTGACGGAGAGCCTGTGACTCAGGCCTTCTCATTGGCGCCGCTCTGGCGTGAGGGCTCGTGACGCGCTATCGCCCCATGCGAGTGGGAGGCGAATGGGACGCGATGGCGGATGAAGACGACCTTGGTGGGGAAGAGAGCTGGATCGTCACGAACAAGTTCAAGCCAAGCAGGCCGAATATCGACCTTGTCGATCGCTTCCGCTTGGTCGAGCGGCTGGAAGCAGGGCTTTCAGCAAAGGCCGTGTTTCTCATCGCCCCCGCTGGCTTTGGTAAGTCCACGCTGCTTTACCAATGGTACACCTCAAAACAGGGTGGCGACGGGGTCTATGGCTGGCTGAGCCTCGATGAGTCCGACACCTCCCCGGAGCAATTTCTTGCCTATGTGACTCTCGCTCTCGCCGCCGCTGGTGTGGAGCTCGACCAGTTCGAAGCAGCCGCGCGCAACGCGTTCCCAGAATCCCGACCGAAGGTGGTCTTAAGCAGCCTGATGCGGCGGATCGCAGGGCTCGATTACCCGTGCATCCTGATCCTAGACGACATGCATCTGGCTGCTTCACCTGAGACGGAAAACCTCCTGGAGCAGATGATCCGTGAAGCGCCCCAGAACTTCTCGCTTGTGCTCAACAGTCGTGCCGCGCCTGACATCGACCTTGCGAGCCTGGTCGCGTCGGGTGATGTCGCGGAGATTGGGGCTGAACAGCTCAGGCTCACGCAGGAGGAAGCTCGCGATGCATTAGGGGGTGATATCGCGGAAACGGCAGCGCAGGAGATTTTCGAATTAACCGAAGGCTGGCCGGTGGCGGTTCAGCTTGCCCGGGTACAAAAACAGGCGAAACCTGAAATGTCCCTTAAGCCGGAAGTCTCCTCCGGATTGATTGCGTCCTATCTAACCCGCCAGGTCCTCGACACGCTGCAAAATAATGTGCGTGAATTCCTGTTGGATGTCAGCGTGCTCGACCAGTTCAACGCCCAGTTGGCCGACGCTGTGCGAGGCACTCGCAACAGTCTTGCCTTGTTGCGCGAGCTCGATCCAATGAATGCCTTACTCGTTCCGACCGGTGAACGGGGGGGATGGGTGCGACTGCATCATCTCGTGGCGGAGTATCTGCGCGAAGCCCTGCGGGCTGAGGCGCCCGACCGAGCGATCGAAATCCACCGCGCGGCCAGCCATTGGTACGAATCTCAAGGTCAACTGATCCCAGCCGTACGCTACGCCCGATTGGCGGAGGACGATGCGCTGGTCGAGCGCTTGATCCTAGATGCGGGTGGATGGTCCATTATTCTGACTGAAGGCATCAACGTGATGCGGACCCTCCTCAGGCTTGCGCCGGAACATCTTGTTTCGAGCAGCGCGCGACTGATGCTCGCGAAGGCGTACCTGCTCTGCAAGGACGGCAAGTACGAGGAAGCGCGAGGGCTTCTGGATGCCTCGGATGTGCTGCGCTCCGCTGACAGCGGAGATATCTACCGGCGTGACCAGCGGCTCGTCGGTTCCATGCTGGGCGCTTATGAGGACAGGCGAGAATGGACCCTCGAAACGGCAGCACGCGATATGCCAAGCCAGCTCGACGACTGGACGCCGCTCGAAGCCGGGACCTTGTTATGCGAGGCGGTGATCGCGCTGTTTTCGACCGGCGAGCTGGAAAGAGCCGAAGACTGTCTTGAACTGGCCTTTCGCGAGATGCGGCAAAGTGGCTCGGTGCTGGGCCTGAACTACTGTTACATCCATGCGGCAACTCTGGCCTTATACCGCGGCAGGTTCGACCTCGCGAAAGCAAACGTGACGCAGGCGCTGGAGCTCGCTGAAAATAATTTCGGCTCTGACAGCGGATTGAAGCGGATGGCGCAAGTGATCGAGTATTCGATCCGAACCTGGTCAGGTGAAACCAGCCAGGAAGATATTGGTGGCTTCTCCAAGGCTCTGGCGCATATCGAAAGCAATGATGGCTGGACTGAAATCTACATGGTCGGGCTCGATGGAGCCTTCGCTGCCTGTGAGCAACATGGTGAGCTCGGTGTTGCAGCCGAATTCTGTGACAGGATGTTGCGCCTCGCCCAGCGGCGCAAGCTGACCCGGCTGGAGCGGCAAGCGAAGATCCTCAAGATGCGCGCTGCCTATCTGCGCGGTCACTCCCAGGAGGTAAGCCGGCTCGCCAAGGACATTTCAGAATGGGTTGGTTCGCATGACCTGACCACTGCGGCGCGGGATTGGCAGAACCACTTCATGGCGATCTGCAACCTCGCGATCGCGCGAATGATGTCCCCTTCGATAGCGGAGAGCGCTTTGAATCGTGCGATCTCCGACGCCCGAAAACGCGGCGCGAGTTTCTTTACGTCGCGTTTGCTCGTGTCGGAAGCCTTGCTGCTGTGGCAGCTCGATAAACAGGACAAGGCGATCGCTGCGCTCCGCGATGCCTTGGAACTGGCCGCTCCTCAGAGGATTTCCGGGCCTTTTATCGGGCTGGAGCCGATCACATCGATCCTAGCAGGGGTGAAGACCGATCTTGGGCTCAAGCAGGAGAGCATCCTTCTTGTGAACTTTCTGTCAGAAATCACAAAGCGGAGACGCTCGTTCCGGTCGATGTCCGACGATGACTTGCTCAGCGCTCGCGAACACGAGATTATCGAACAGCTGGCCTCTGGCAGATCAAACAAGGAAATCGCGCGAAGGTTCGAACTCACTGAAAATACAGTAAAATTCCACCTCAAGAACATCTATGCGAAGCTTGGCGTCAACAGTCGTACGCAGGCCATTGCCAAGGCCCGGGAAGCAAAGCTGATCGAGTGAAGTCATCTCTTGCGGCTACCACCTACCCGAACGGGTAGTGGAGGGCGCAGGCCCTACTCTCGGCAGGACCCACAGCTACCCGCCGCCGCGCGCACTTATGTTGTCAGCACTGATATACCTTCCTCAATAGCGATACCGCTCATCAGGGAGGAAACTATGAGGAATTCGTTGCGCGCGATGCTTTTGACCACTGCTGTTTCGCTGGGGGGAGCCGTGCTGGCCGTTCCTGCCAGCGCCCAGAGCACAGACGTTGAAGCAAATGAAGACGAATATGCAGCCAACGTCATTATTGTAACGGCGCGCGGCCGCGACGAGTCGCTGCTCGATGTTCCAATCTCAGAAACGGTGTTCAATGCTCAGGCGATCGCTGACGCCAATATCCAGCGGGTTGACGACTTCATTGCGCTAACGCCAGGCGTAACATTCTCGAATGCTCAAGATGCAGGGACAAACTTCATCTCCATCCGCGGTCTTTCGCAGACGCGAAATGGTGAACCGCCTGTCGCAGTGGTCATCGATGGTGTCTTGCAGACGAGTTCCATTACCTTTGACCAGCCGCTTTTCGACCTAGAAAGCGTAGAAGTCCTGCGCGGTCCGCAGGGTGCGCTCTATGGTCGGAATGCGACCGGCGGTGCAATCCTCATCAACACCAAAATGCCCTCGAATGAGTTTGAAGGCTACGTCAATCTCCATGCCGGGACCGGCGATGAGTTCGGCGGCGAAGTTTCTCTGGCCGGCCCGATCGTGGAAGATAGCGTGCTGTTTCGCATCTCTGCCAAGTACGTTGACCGCGAAGGCTATCTCGACAATGATTTTCTAGGTGAGAAGGTCGACGGGCTGGAGGACATCGCACTGCGGGGGCATTTGCGGTTTCTGCCTTCAGACACGGTAACGATTGACCTGCGCGGCTCGTTGGTACGGACTGATGCCGGCTCGCTCAACTACAGTTACCAGCCGGCCATTGTTGATCCTGCGACCGGTCTTCCGACCGCGTTCGATTTTACCATCAACGATGCGGACCTGGTGCAGCGTACTTTCTACGCCAACAATCTGGGTCTGGATGATCGGGATATCGACCAATTGTCCCTGCGTGTGAACGTCGATCTGGACTTTGCGGACCTCAAACTCGTTTCCGCCTATGACAAGATCACGCAAAGCACCGGGAGCGACCAGTTCCCTTACACCGCAGCGAGCCAGATCACACCTTCACCAGCGTTTCCATTCTTCGATGCGACGCAATCGCAGTTCTTCGAGGTCGAGACCTTCAGCCAGGAAGTCCGCCTGACTTCGAAATCAGACCAGGCGTTCCGCTGGATGCTGGGCGGATACTATCTTGAAACCAAGCGCTTTGTGGCATCCTCAATCATGAATGATCTCGAGCAGGGCATCATCCGCATTCGTCGCGAACCTGTGACCAATGCATCAAACCCGCTCACCAGTTTCATCGCCGACGACAATGACAACAAGGCATGGGCGCTGTTCTTCAACGCCGCATACGATCTGACTGATACCCTCGAGCTGTCATTTGCCGGCCGGTATGACAAGGACAAGCGCGTCCAGAATGTCGATCCGGATCAGGGCCTTTATGACGGGGCTGGTAATGTGATCGCTCCTGTCGGCATTCCAGGAGCTACCAATCGGGCGACGTTCGACCTCTTCCAGCCGAAAGTTACCTTGCGCTATCAGCCGAGCGATGCGGCGACGCTGTATGCTTCGTGGGGCAAGGGATTCCGAAGCGGTCAGTTCAACCAGAACGGGGTCGGCGCAATCGCAGCAGGCGCGGGGGTTAACGGGGTCTCCGACGTCCTGCCGCAGGAGGAGACAGAAACACTTGAAGCTGGTTTCCGTGCAGAGCTAGGTGGTCGCAGTAGCATCAGTGGCGCTGTCTACAAGACCGACCTCAGCAACGCGCCATACTTCGTGTTCATCGGTGCGGTGAGCGCTCAGGTGCTGGTGCCGATCGACGAAATCGACATCCAGGGATTTGAACTGGAAGGATCTACAGAACTGGCAGATGGCCTGACAGCCTATGTCGGCCTCAGTTTTACCGACGCAGAGATCAAGCAGTACAGTGTCAATCCGGCGCTGGTCGGTAACGAAGCGCCTTACATTGCCAGCAATACGATCAATGCCGGGCTGCAATACCGCACAGATATATCCAACTCGCTTGGCTTCTTCATTCGCGGGGATTTCGAGAACCGTGGTCGCCAATTCTGGGATCCTGAAAACAGCACGGACCGCTCTGCGATCCAGCTCTTCAACGCCCGGGTCGGAATCGAGGACCTGGACGGCCGGTGGAGTTTCACTCTCTCCGGATCCAACATCTTTGACGAAGTCTACAATTCGGAGTTCGTGACAGGCGGCTTTGCCCACGCCGGGCAGCCCGATGCGTTCCGAGCCGATTTGCGGTTTAATTTCTGATGGGCTCTCGGCAGGGCCACGGCGACCAATCACCGGTCGTGGCCCTGCCAGCCAGGCAAGATGGACTAGGGCCATGGACAGCTTTCGCTTCATCTGCACTTTCGGCTGTTTCGAGATCGCACTCGACCAGGCTGCGGCACCTCAAACCTGCGCATACTTTATGCGCAAATTCGCTGAACCGCAGTTTGTCGATGCAAGCATCTTTCGGATCCTCACGGGGGATAACTCCTCGGTCAGTGCCTCAGTCCCGATCGAAGTCATCCAGTTCGGTCTCGATCATGATGGAAGTGTACCGTTGGATCGGATCGACCACGAAGGGACGGACAGGAGCGGCCTCAGGCATGAGCGGTGGACAGTTTCAGCTGCGCGGTACGGCAAGGGTGAAGTCTATCCGAGTTGCTTCATCTGCATGCGAGACGAGCCTGAGCTGGATCATGGCGGAGCACGTCAACCCGACGGTGAAGGATTTGCAGCCTTTGCGAAAGTCACAAGCGGTTTCGAAACGCTGAGGCGCATCTTCGAACTGGCTGAAAGCAGAGACTATTTGAGCGAGGCCATCCCGCTCACCGTGGTCCGGAATTTGAACGAAAATCAGGCGTGCTGACGCCAACTGAGTGGGATTGTATCGATGTCTAAATTCAAGGTTTCAGCAGATATTGGCGGGACATTCACCGATATAGTCGTGGAAGACGACAAAGGTGACGTTCGCATCGGGAAAGTGCCGACGACAAAGGAGAATCCGGCACTGGGCGTGTTGCAGGGTATCGGTCAGCTTGTCGGCGATCCTTCGGAGATAGACTTCTTTGTCCATGGGACCACGGTTGGCCTAAACGCCTTCCTCGAACGCCGCGGGGCCAAGACCATGCTCGTCATGACCGGAGGGGTGAGCGACACTTACACCATCGCCCGCGGCCATCGTGAGGAGCTCTACAAACTGCACTATCGCAAACCGGAACAATTGGTGCCGCGCCGCAATGTCCACGAAGTGAGCGAGCGGCTCGCATGGGACGGCTCTATCATCACAGAAATGGCCGAGGAGGATTTCGAGCCGATCATTGAGAAAGCGCGCACCGAAGGGTTCGAAGCGATCGCAGTGTGTTTCCTCCATGCCTACACCAATCCGGCCCACGAGTTGCGTGCTCGAGAGATACTTAAGGCTGCGCTTCCCAATATTTCGGTGTCGCTCTCGCATCAGGTCGCACCTGAATGGCGCGAAGTTGAACGTGCGTCTTCGACTGTCATGGACGCCTATGTCGCGCCAGTGGTCGAGCTTTATCTCAACACGCTCAAGGCCGAACTGGCCGAGTCGGGAATGCAAAAGACCGTCCACGTCATGGGATCAAGCGGAGGGGTGATGACTGACCGCCTTGCCAAGGAACGGCCGATTGCTACGCTGATGTCGGGGCCTGTTGGGGGCAGTATCGGGGGCTGTGAGCTGGCCAAGCGCACGGGCCTCAAGAACCTGCTTTGCGTCGACATGGGCGGGACGTCGTTTGACCTCAGCCTGGTGATTGATGGCCAGCCAGAGATGACATCGGAAACGGTACTTGAAGGCCTCCCGCTGCTGATGTCGATCGTCAGCATTGATACCGTGGGAGCTGGCGGTGGTTCGATTGCCTGGGTCGAAGCCGGCGGGCTGCGGGTTGGCCCCCAAAGCGCTGGCTCTTATCCCGGCCCGGTCAGCTATTCGCGCGGTGGCACTGAGCCGACGGTCACGGATGCGAACCTCTTCCTCGGACGATTGGGCGACGATTCCCTGCTTGATGGCAAGATGAAGCTCGACAGCGAAGCGACGTGTAAGGCGATGACTGAGCTTGGCGCAAGGATCGGCCTCACGGACCGGGAGCTTGCGGAAGGGATCCTTGCCATCAGCAATGCCAAGATGGCGGATGCGATGCGGACGATTACTGTCGGGCAAGGCATTGACCCGCGCGAGTTCACTTTGGTTGCATTCGGCGGCGCGGGGCCAATGCACGCCGTCGAACTCGCCCGGGAACTCGACATGGCGCAAATCCTGATCCCACGGTTCCCGGGGACGTTCTCCGCCTGGGGTATGCTGCAAAGCGATATTCGCCATGACCTTATGGCGAGCCATATCGGCCTGATGAGCACGCTCGACAACCAGGAGCTTGACACATCGTTTGCAGAGCTTGAGCGGCAAGGCCGCGAGAAGTTGCTGGAAGAGAACGTTGCACAAGGTGCAATGGCATTCGCACGCTCTGTGGACCTGCGCTATCAGGGGCAGGAATATTCTATCAACGTTCCGATCGAGCAAGGCGATGATGTTGCCGGAATCCTCAAACGGTTCCATGCTCTTTACGAGCGCCGCTACGGCCATTCGCAGCCTGATTCTGAAACCGAGATCATCAGCCTTCGCCTCGCTGCTACAGGCAGTTTTGAGCATGGGGGGGCAACCGCTTTCAAGCCTGAAGCTGGCGAACCGCAAGTGGGCACCCGCGACGTCATTTTTGACGGGGAGACCCACCGGACACCTATTGTCAAGCGCGCTCGACTTACGCCGGGCAACCCGATTTCCAGCCCAGCTATTGTTGAGGAAGAGAGTGCCACGACCGTGGTTCCTCCGGGCTATACAATTTCGATCGACACATTCGGCAACATGCTCGTTTCGGCAGGAGAAAGCGCATGACCAGCAATGGCCAACACACCAACCCGGTTACGACCGAGATCATTCGCAATGCCTTCAATGCGATCGCTGAGGATATGAACGCCTCATTGATCCGCAGCGCATTCACGCCGATCATCTACGAAGGCAAGGATTGCGCAGTCGGTCTGCTCGATGAGAACGGCGATGTCCTGGGGCAATCTCTCGGCTTACCGCTGTTTCTCGGTAATCTCTCGCTGTGTGTCCAGATCATCGCTGAGATGAAGGGTTGGGATTATTATGAGGAGGGAGATGTAATTCTTCTCAATGACTCATACATTGCCGGCACCCACCTCAACGATATAACAGTTATCATGCCGATCTTTCACGGAGGCGAGCGGATCGGTTTCGCAACGTCGCGTGCCCACTGGCTGGATGTCGGCGCAAAGGATGCTGGCTCACCCACCGATGCCTCGGAGATTTACCAGGAGGGGATGCGCTGGCCGCCGACCAAGGTCTATCGCCGTGGTGAAGCACAGCAAGACATCCTCAATTTCATGAAAGCGAACAGCCGGTTTGGCGATGCGCTGATCGGGGATCTCCATGCCCAGATCGCTGCCGGCCGCACTGGTGAGATGCGCATGAGAGGTCTGATCGAGCGGTTTGGCTATGAGACGGTAAAGGCGGCGCGTGACGATATCTTCGCGCAATCTTCCGAGCTTGAACGGCAAGCAATCGCTGCCATCCCCGACGGTGAATACACCGCGGAAGGCGCGCTCGACAATGACGGGATTTCAAATGAGCCCGTGCCGGTCAAACTGACCGTCCGCGTTTCGGGCGAGATAATGGAGATGGACCTTACAGGATCGGCCAAACAAACAGTCGGCGGGGTCAATTGCGGCTATACCCAGACAGTTTCAGCCCTGCGGGTCGCATTCAAGTTGCTGATCAATCCCGAACGCCCAGTCGATGGCGGCACCTTCAACGCTTTGAAGGTTATCGCACCGGAAGGCAGCATCTTTCATGCGCAGGAGCCGGCAGCGTGTTCGTGGTACTTCTCTTCACTCGGCATGCTAATCGACATGGTGGTCAAGGCGCTTTCCCCGGCCTTGCCTGAACGTGCCGCTGCAGCCCACTACGGTGATTCGATGGTGACGATCTTCAGCGGCAATGACGCGCGCAACGACGGCGCCTTTTTTGTCGCCGTCGAGGCCAATTGCGGCGGATGGGGCGCGTGGAACGGTGGGGACGGTCAGGATTGCCTAATCAACAACGTTAACGGCAGCTTTCGTGATTACCCGATCGAAGTGTTCGAGCATCGCTATCCAATGCGGATCTCCAAATACGGGATCAGGAAGGATAGCGGCGGCGAGGGAGAATTCCGAGGCGGTAATGGAAGCTACCGCGAGTACCATCTTGACGGGGACACGACCCTTTCGCTCTGGTTCGAGCGTTCCGTTACGCGGCCCTGGGGCCTGTCTGGTGGGGCAGAAGGGTTGGGTCCCAAGGTGGAAATCATTGCACCCGATGGCACTGCAAGGGATGATTTGCTCAAGACCAACGCCCTGGCGCTAAAGGCGGGCACTGTCGTAAAGGTTGCGACGGGCGGCGGAGGCGGCTTCGGCGATCCGGCTAAGCGCAGCGCAGAACGCCGTCAGCGCGACCGCGAAAACGCCTTCGTAAGTTAGAACTACCACCTACACTTGAATTGCCGCTTGTTAGAGGCTGGAGCGATCGCCGACAATGCGCTCCGGTGAGCTGTGACGCGTTGTGAACAACGTAATGGGAATCATGTCTGAGATCTGTCCTTGCCAGCCGTTCGCGAACTTCGCCCCGCCGATCAGCGAACCAACGCCGCTTCGCCTCGCGATTACCTCGGCCTATCGTCGGTCGGAGGATGAGGCGGTAAAGCCGCTTATCGAGGCGGGGAGGGTCAGCGATGAGCAGCGGGCGGCAATTTCCGCCATGGCGCGGAATCTTGTTTCCCGCCTAAGGCAAAAGGGGCAGCGCGGCGGCGTCGAGGAACTGGTGGCGGAGTTTTCGCTATCCAGCGAGGAAGGCGTCGCACTGATGTGCCTTGCAGAAGCGCTGCTGCGTGTGCCGGACAATGCGACGCGCGACGCTCTGATCCGTGACAAGATCGCTGGCGGCGACTGGCGCAGCCATTTGGGCGGCGACCGCTCGATCTTCGTCAACGCAGCAAGCTGGGGCCTGGTGATCTCGGGCAAGCTGGTGAGCCCGGTCCAGGAAGACAGTCTGGGGGCATCACTGACTGGCCTCATCCGCCGGGCGGGCGAGCCTGTGATTCGCTCAGGAGTCCACTTGGCGATGGAGATGATGGGCGAACAGTTCGTTACCGGCGAGACAATCCAGGAAGCGTTGAAACGCGCGCGTGAACAGGAAACCAAGGGCTTTGCCTATAGCTATGACATGCTCGGCGAAGCGGCGATGACCATGCGCGACGCAGAACGCTACTATGCGGATTACGAGCGCGCGATCCATGCGATCGGCGAAGCTGCAAAGGGGCGCGGCATCTATTCCGGGCCGGGCATTTCGATCAAGCTCAGCGCACTGCACCCGCGTTATGCCCGTGCGCAGGCGGGCCGTGTGATGAACGAATTGCTCCCAAGGGTGCGTGAGCTTGCCGTGTTATCCAAGGCCTATGATATCGGTCTGAACATCGATGCCGAGGAAGCCGACCGGCTGGAGATTTCGCTCGATATCCTTGAGGCACTGGCACTAGATCCTCAGCTTGCCGGATGGAACGGGCTCGGCTTCGTCGTCCAGGCCTATGGCAAGCGCTGCCCTTTCGTTATCGACTGGATTGTCGATCTCGCGCAGCGCAGTGGCCACCGCATCATGGTGCGGCTGGTAAAGGGCGCGTATTGGGACAGCGAGATCAAGCGCGCGCAAGTGGAAGGCCTGCCGGGCTTTCCGGTGTTCACGCGCAAGGTCCATACCGACGTTAGCTACATTGCCTGTGCGAAGAAGTTGCTCGCCGCCCGAGAACATGTCTTCCCGCAGTTCGCAACACACAACGCCCAGACGCTAGCTACGATCTATCACATGGCAGGGTCCGAATTCGCGCTGGGCGATTACGAGTTCCAATGCCTCCACGGTATGGGCGAGGCCTTGTACGAAGAAGTGGTGGGCAAGCAGAAGCTCGATCGGCCTTGCCGGATCTACGCGCCGGTCGGAACACATGAGACTCTGCTTGCCTACCTGGTACGGCGGCTACTGGAGAATGGGGCAAACTCGTCGTTCGTCAACCGGATCTGGGATGAGCAGGTCGCGGTCGAGGAACTCGCGCGCGATCCCGTCGCGGAGGCCGAGGCGATCGAGCCAGTCGGCTCGACCCACCCGCTGATCAAGCTCCCGTGCGAGCTTTATCCGGCCCGCACGAATTCGCGCGGCCTCGACCTGACGGACGAGAGCGTGCTCGCCCGGTTGTCCGAGGCGCTGGTGCAAAGCGTGCGAGCCGAATGGTGTGCTGCACCGCTCATCCTGGGCCTTCAGGCCACCCGAAAGGCCGACGATGTAATCAACCCTGCCGATCATCGCGACGTGGTGGGGACAGCGGAAAATGCTCTGCCGCGCGATGCGCAACTGGCGGCGAGAAATGCGGCGGAGGCATTCTCCGCATGGGCCGTGACGCCGGTCGAAGATCGCGCACATTGCCTTGAACGAGCCGCCGATTTGCTCGAGAGCCGGATGGAGGAACTGCTTGGGCTCATCATGCGCGAGGCAGGCAAGTCCGCCCCCAATGCTATCGCTGAAGTGCGCGAAGCGGTCGATTTTCTGCGCTATTACGCGAAGGAAGCGTGCGAGGGTCTATCTGGTGCGCAAGCCCTTGGGCCGATGGTCTGCATCAGTCCGTGGAATTTCCCTCTGGCGATCTTCACCGGTCAAGTTGCCGCAGCACTTGTCGCAGGCAACCCCGTACTCGCCAAGCCGGCGGAAGAAACCCCGCTGATCGCGTCACAAGCGATCGCCATCCTGCACGAAGCGGGCGTTCCCGAAGATGTGCTCCAGCTCGTCACAGGCGCGGGCGAAATCGGCGCCACGCTGGTGGCTGCGCCGGAAACTTGCGGCGTGATATTCACCGGCTCGACCGAAGTTGCCAAGCTGATCCAGCGCCAGCTCGCAAAGCGAACGCTTGCCGATGGATCGCCGATCCCGCTCATCGCGGAGACCGGCGGGCAGAATGCGATGGTGGTCGACAGCTCCGCTCTGCCTGAGCAAGTGGTCCGGGACGTCATCGCCAGCGCCTTCGACAGTGCGGGCCAGCGCTGCTCGGCGCTGCGGATCCTGTGCGTGCAGGAGGATATCGCGGATGACTTGCTCGCGATGTTGCGCGGCGCTCTCGCCGAACTACGGGTCGGTTCGACCGACGAACTGCGTACCGATGTCGGCCCTGTGATCAGCGAGGATGCGCAGCGCACAATCAATGCGCATATTGAAGCCATGCGCGCGAAAGGTCACGCGGTCGAGCAGCTGGAGCTTGGCGAGGAAACCCGGCACGGGACTTTTGTTGCGCCGACCATCATCACCATCGATACAATCGACCAGCTTGGCCGCGAGGTGTTCGGGCCGGTGTTGCATGTCCTGCGCTACGACCGGCGCGACCTTCCCGAAGTGCTGCGCCAGATCAAGGCGACCGGCTATGGCCTGACATTCGGCATTCACAGCCGGATCGACGAGACCGTCGCATCGGTGACCGCCCAGGCGCCGGTCGGCAATATCTACGTCAATCGCAATGTGATCGGAGCGATCGTCGGGGTTCAGCCCTTTGGCGGTCGCGGGCTGTCGGGTACGGGCCCCAAGGCTGGCGGGCCGCTTTACCTTGGACGGATGGTGAAGGTGGCAGCAACGCTTGCACCGCCGCTCGGCCAGCCGGTCGAGCTTCCCGGCCCCGTCGGAGAGCGCAACCTCTACATGGTTCATCCGCGTGGACGGGTGCTGCTCCTTTCGGCAAGCCTGGCCGGGCTTGATGCGCAGCTTGCCGCGGTTAATCGCACAGGCAATACGCCCGTGCTGCCCCGTAGTGCCCGCGCTCTGGCTGATCAGCTCGGTCCCGATGTCTTCGCCCGGATCGAGTGGGTCCAGGATTGGCAGGCAGAGCCGCCTTTCGCACATGTCTTAATTGAGGAAACCTGCGGCGACGTCACCGCAATCCTCGCTGCGATTGCCGCAAAGAACGGTCCTATCCCGATAGTCCAACTCGGTGGAAATGGCAGGCCCTATCGGACTGACTGGATGCTAGAGGAGGTTTCCACTTCGATCGACACTACCGCAGCGGGAGGTAATGCGAGCCTTATGGCGGTAGCATAGTGGACTCAAGCGGCGGCATTTAAGCCAATTACCGACGGTCCGCTAACGACCCAGCTTACGTCATCCCTTTACTGCCCAAGGCAGTGTGGAAGCACTTCAGCTCAAGTGCCGCAAGAGAACTCGAGAAAACAGGAATTATCTAGGTTCTCGCCAAGCGGGCTACCCGCAGATTTTATAATCCTCGGTGCGTGAGGCGCAATTTCAAGTCCTCACTCCATAGGAGGATTTTATGAAGCTAATCGACATCTCGTACAGCTTGGGGTGCTATCTTTTCGGAGTTGCGTCTCTCGCCGGGTTGATCCTTTTCGTGGGCGATATCTATCTGCCCTGGACGATCAATGCCCCATCACCTTTGTCGCCCCAGTTCGAAGGGACGACTGCAATTGTCGCAAATCTTGGGCTGGTCACAGTTTGGAGCCTGCAACATTCGGTGATGGCCGATCCCAGGTTCAAGAGGGCCTGGACCAGGATTGTCTCCGCCCATCTTGAGCGCAGCACCTATGTCCTCTTCGTTGGGCTTTTCACATTCGGCATGATGGCTCTTTGGTCGCCGCTGCCCGGCGTTCTCTGGGATGTCAGTGGGTCTGCACTGGGCTCCGTGCTGACGGTGGCCTACCTTGTCGGTTGGGTAATCACATTGATCTCGACCTTCCTGATCAACCATTTCCATCTGTTCGGCCTCCAGCAAGCATTCACGGGTGGCGGTCGCGATATCGCAGCTGGGGTAAGGTTCGTCACACCACTGTTCTACAAGCTTGTCCGTCATCCTATGATGACCGGCGTCCTGATCGCGCTGTGGTCGGTGCCGACGCTGACGGTAGGACGTCTGACCTTCAATCTCGTGATGAGTGCTTACATCCTGCTTGGCACGCGCCACGAGGAAAAGTCGCTCGTCGCGGATCTAGGCGAGGAATATGAAGATTACCGCAAGACGACTCCAATGCTGATCCCCACAGGACGGAAGGTAGCGCAGAAATGAGCGTCAAGAATGCCAAGGGACAATGCGGCTGTGGGTCTGTGCGCTTCGAAGTTGCGCAGCAACCGTTCGCCATCCATGCCTGCCATTGTTCATATTGCCAGCGAGAAACAGGGGCAGCATTTGCTCACAACGCTCTGGTGGAACCGCAGGCTGTCAAGCTTGTCGCAGGCGAGGTCGAAACGGTCGAAACACCGACTCAGTCCGGAAAGGCTCAGAGGATTGTTCGCTGCAAACAATGCCGAACGCCCGTCTGGGGGCATTACGCCTCTTTCGGAGATCGCGCTTGTTTCGTTCGGGTCGGCGCGATGGAGAAGCCTACCGACTTCCCGCCCGATGTTCACATCTTTGCCGCATCAAAGCCTGACTGGCTTTCGCTCGAGGGGCGTGTGCCGATTTTTCGAGGCATCTATACCGGAGAAGACATCGCCGAACTTTTCGGGGCGCAACGCAGCCTGCGCTGGTGGCAAGCATATACCGGCGCGCATCCGTAGGAATTGAAAGCCTGATTTTCGCTCACCCGCGCAACCAGGGAAATCGGCGGTCGGAATGACCTCGCAAATTATCTGCGGGTTTGTCTCGACCGTCGAACATTTGCCCACCTGCTGTGCTACAATCCGAGCTTGTCCAAGGTTTTTCTGAGTGAGGAATTTCGTTCGGGGTCACGCAAGTCATAGTGTTCGAGGAACTCACGACTGCCGAATGTCTTGCTGCGGTTCCGAACTTGCTGGAGCGCCATCGCTGCCTTCTCGTGCTCTCCCGAATGAGAATAGATCACAGCAGCAATCGCGAAAACGTAGAGATGCGCGTTTGGCGATCGCATTGATTTTTCTGCGAACTTCTGCGCCGCCGGCATGTCATCGCTAATGTAGGCTGCCATGGCCCGGGTGCCGAGCATCGATTGGAGATGCGGATCGATCGGGCTATGCGAGATCGCGTTCTCAACCTTCTCTGCTGCGGTTTGGCCGTCGCATAGCACGGTATTCAGCAGCGCATGGTTATAGAGTCCAAAGGCCGAGTTGGGGTTGAGATGTAGCGACCGCTCAATCCAGGACAGGCCTTCCTCGACATCGCCCTGGAGCCATTTTGCCCGGCTCAGCATCAGAGCGCAAAATGGATCTAGCGGGTCGAGTTCGACTGCCATCTCAGCATGCTTCACAGCAAGCGACTTGTGGTAATTCGGGTCGTCGCCGAATAGTTGGAAATGGTTCTGGAACTCTGTGTATGAGAGCGCTGCATGAGCCCTGGCGAAGCCCGGGTCGTGCTCTAATGCGGCAAAGAGCTGATGCTGTGCCAGTCCATTGTCAGCGCCGCTATAGCGATACATGTGACGCATGCCCAAGTGGAATCTCTCCCAGGCATCGAGGTTCTCGGTAGGAGTAAGCCTCAGTCGGTCGGCTTCTATTTGCGGAATTCTCAGCTCTATCGAATTGACCAGGGTGCGGGCTATCTCTTCGCGCATTTCAAAGAGCCCATCGACATGGCCACCAAACTGTTCCGACCAAACTATTGCGCTTGAGCGGACATCGCTGAGCGCGACCGTCGCCGAGACATTTCGTCCCCGCACCTCGACCATGCCATGGACTGCGTATGTCGCGCCGATGCTCTTTAGCAGCTGATCCGGGTCTTCAGCGCTGGACCGCAGCTGGAAGGTCGAACCCCGCGCCAGAACCTTGAGCCAGCGCAGGCGCGAAAGTGTCGTGATCAGCTCTGCTGGAAGCGCCTCTGCAATCGGAGATTGTGCAGGGTCCAAACCAATGAGCTGGAAGGGCAGGATGGCAATACTCGGCTGGCCACCATTCTCGGCGGAGTTTGGCTGCGGCGGATTATCGCCAGCATCGGCGACGATGGCGGAGCTCTTGTCGTGCAAGACCTCGTGATCGGCAACAAACCGAAACCCAACGCCATGCAAGGTCTTGATCACGCGCTGCTGCGTCCCGTCGTCATTGAGCGCCTGCCGCGCCAATCGGATACAGCTGCTCAGAGCGGCCTCCGAGATGATCCGGCCATCCCAGATCTTGTCGATGATTTCGTCTTTGGAGATAACGCGGTCGGAATTGCGAACGAGGAGCTCCACAAGGTCGAAGACCTGAGGCTGTATCGGCCGCGCCGAGCCTTCCTCCCGCACTTCACGCCGTGCGGTATCGATTTCAAGATTGCCAACCTGAACGATCATGTCTGTGACTTATGGCACGATCGCCTGTCAAAGAAACTACGAGTTGGTCATGCTCGGGCGGAAAACAGGAATTATCTGGATTTCCTCCACCAGGTCGACAAGCAAGCCGTCACGACCACCGGTAAAAACCTTTCTTGTGAGGCACCTTCAACGCCCACCCAAATGAAAGGATACCGAGATGAATTACAAGACCACCACCTTTGCAGCTCTTGCTGCCGCAATGCTGCTTTCGACCCCGGTCAGTGCCGCTGATTCCGTGATCGAATTCTCTGCGGAAGCGAGTGAGTTCGCAACCGAAGCAGGTACTAAGCGCGTGCTCAAGCGCATTCGTGTGACCAGCAACGTCGCGTGTCCCGCTTCGGCGATCATGCCGCATCGCCTCGTCCGCGAGTGCCGGCAGGAACTTCGGCATGAACTGATCACCAAGATCAACCAGCAACTCAATGACAGGCGGTTCGTTCAGCTTGCGGTTGCCTCCGGATTGCTTCACGCAAGCTAGCATGGATAGGGGCTCATAGCTCTCTATGCAGGGAGGCAATTCTCGCGGTCGCTCATTCATGAAGGGCTGATCTCTACTTGAGATCAGCCCTTCAATGAGTCTGAATAAAAGCAAGACTACGTCGGTCACGGCCGTTGACACCGGGACGAGCATTGCGCTCGCAAATGCCGGCTGGAAGCTCGACTGCCTATGGCCCGCTATTCCAAATCTCGTAGCCGAAACAGAACATTTCGCTATCGGCCCAGAGAGGGACGGCAAACTGGCTATGCTGGATGTCCGCTTTCCACCCCATTAGCTGCCGGTAATTGGCTCCAGGCGGCATCCTGATAGCCGACTGGCCGCTTTGCCCCTCGACGAGCTGATAGCGGCTGGTCAGCTAACGACCCAATTGCAGACATTCTGCTTCTTTATGGTAATTTGAGACCTCCAGTTCGGGAGAAGTCAGTGGCGAAGGACAAGATCAAGGGGCCGTTAGGGCCAATTATGCTAACGCTTCTTGTCGGCGTTGCGATATTCATGGTCTTTGTGACGCAGTCTCCAGACTTGGCCTTACAGTTCAGAAGACCGGAAAGCTTCTATGACAACATGTTTGGAAAGGTCGGCATCGCATTACTCTTTGCGGTTGTCGTGTCCGGCATTGTCGCGTTCGTTCGAAGCCTTCTGAAATAGTCCCATTAAGTGAGCCCGAGTAGTCTGCCTGGTAGTGGACAGACCGCTTCGCCGTCGAGCGAAACGAGAAAAGCCGGCAGTCTGCTAACGACCCAATTGCGGTCAGCCCTTATTTATGCCTTCTTCGATAAGGTCTTCGAAGAATAGACCAAGCAATCCATGACGCGAGGACACTCCAGACTTCGAGTAAACCGAAGTAAGCTGTGCCCTTACAGTGCCTTCGGTGACATTGCGCAATTTCGCTATTTCCTCAACCTCGCAACCTTTCAGGGCAAACAGCGCAACCTCTGCTTCGGCTTCGCTCAATCTCCACTGTTGAAACCGTACACCTATAAGGTCTGCAACAGCGCCGCGCGCAACGAGTAGGGTTTCAGCATCACGTCGCGCCTGCTCGATCATTCGCTTCGCTTGCCATGCACCAAGTACGACACCTGCAATCAAAGCGAAGGCGATGATGACTTCGCTGATGATGTGAAGACCCAATTCTCCCGATGAAACGTCCACGACAGCATCGGCGAGGAAGAAAATCGCCGCTACCGCCTGAACGACCACGATAGCAGCGACCATCATAATGTGACGGTCGCTACGAGGCGTGTCTTGGATTACCTTCTTGCTCACTTGCCTCTCGGTAGCATGGAAGTGACTGTCCGATTGCCACTGCGCATCGTTTCAAACGCTACGCCAACGATATGCAGGAATATGAGCAGGTAAAGGAAATTTACCGCAGCCTCGTGCACTTCCTCAAATACTTCCTCAGCTTCGTCTTCTTCGGAATCGCGTTCTTCATACCTCTCTTCATAGTGCCCAACGGACTCATGCTCGCTTTCCCGCACAATCTCTCGAAGGCTTACCGGATATTCGACTGTTGGCGGCGGTCCAGCCATTGCGATGCCGCTGGCTATGATAACGCCAAGGCAAGCCCAGACGGCATAGGCCATAAGAGCACCCAGTGGGTTGTGAGAAATATGCTTCTCCTTCTTGTTAGCGAGAATGTCGCCAATGTGAGCCATTGCCCGGCGAGGACTTGGTGGAAATGACGTAAAGCGCGCTGAAGCAGGCCCAACAAATCCCCAAAAGATCCTGAGAGCGACCAATGCAGCCAGGAAATAGCCCGCATAAATATGAGCGATTGATCCTTCTCCCACTATGAGGGCGTTCCAGATTACAACGCCGACGATCCCCCAATGCGTGATTTTCACGATCGGATCCCATCGACTATTTCCAATGTATTGCTGTTCCATCTCTTATCTCCGCTCGGCAAGGCGATGAGATAAGCTGGTGCTGTATCGAGCAAGTGTCTATTGGACTGCTGCTTAATGAGCGCGTTTAAGCGTGCGCTTATGATTTCGATTGAAACTGCATTCGGCTTCCCATCAATTCCGCTCTGGCTGCTCAGCCAACAACTGCGCCAAATGCTTGGCCAACCGCGGCCGTCATCGCCATTGCGATGGCGCCCCATAGACTTACCCGCCAGATCGCTGGTCCCAGAGGCGCACCTCCAGCTTTCGCGCCCAAAGCCCCCAAGATAGCGAGGCAGACAATCGAAATTATCGCAACAACTGGGATCAGTAAGTTCGTAGGCGTAAAAGGTACGACGAGTAGCGGGGGTGCTGCTCCGACGGTGAAAGTTAGCGCTGATGCAAACGCCGCCTGTAAAGGCTTCGCTGCTGTAATTTCGGAGATCCCCAGTTCATCGCGCGCATGCGCTGCTAAAGCGTCGCGCTCAATCATTTGCTTGGCAACTGCGAGAGCGGTTTCGGGCTCAACGCCTCGCTCTTCATATATTCCTGCTAGCTCTTTAAGTTCAAAATCCGGCTGTTCCGCTAGTTCCCTGCGTTCCCGATCAAGATCGGCTTTCTCAGTGTCGGATTGCGAGCTGACAGACACATATTCTCCAGCTGCCATCGACATAGCGCCTGCGATCAAAGCTGCCATCCCTGCTATAAGAACACTGCTGCGGTCTCCATCGGCTGCTGCAACACCAACAATTAGACTGGCAGTGGAAACTATCCCATCATTGGCTCCCATCACGGCGGCGCGAAGCCATCCTATGCGAGAGGATGCATGTGTCTCAACATGTCTATGTAGTCGGCTCATCAGCTAGGCTCCCGCAGTATCTCCCCAATAAATCTAGCGCTTTCAGAGCGGCTTGGCGATTATGCTTTTGGTTCTCAGCTCTTTGATCAGTGTGCTATCCTAATTCGGGCTGCATGTGCGTTCATCTTTCGCTCTCAGCCGATAAATGGAGGAAGCCAATGGCTTATTATATGGCGGCGACTTTGCCATTATCATTCGACGAAGCGATGCGACAGGCCGAAGCAGCGCTACAAGCAGAAGGATTCGGTGTAATCTCCCGGATCGACATGCAGGCCGCGTTTAAGTCGAAAATTGGCATCGACTTTCGACCATATATAATCTTGGGGGCTTGCAACCCAAAACTGGCGTATGAAGCACTTCAGATTGAGGACAAGGTGGGGACGATGCTTCCCTGCAACGTTGTCGTTCAACAAGTCGACCCTCAGCATACCGAGGTTGCGGCGGTTGACCCCGTCGCGTCCATGCAGGCGATCGACTCCGCCGATCTTAGCCAAGCTGCAGGCAAAGTAAGATCCAAACTTGCTCGGGTCATAGAAACGCTGAAGGCATAAATTTCTATCACCAAGTGACCAAAAAGATGGGAGGTCCGCTTTCCACCCCATAAGCGGTCAGGCTTCAGCTTGTTGGCTAGGCCAAGACCGGACTGACAGCTTTGCCACGCATTCTGACAAAAGCAGACCGGCTGGTTACGACCCAATTGCGGACCTACAGCTGATGGTCAGCGCAATTAATGGTCTTGGCTTCTGCAAGCTGAGCATCAAGAATTTGCTGAGCAGTCAAAACGGCCGTTGGAGCATTTCCACATGTGACATCCGCACCAACGTAGTCGCATAGTTTAGGTCTATCTCGGAATATTGGACCACCCACCATTATCCCTACGCGTCGATTGACCGACTTCTCTCGTATTTTTCTGATTAACCGCCCGAGCGGTTCTAGCTGACCCTCAGAACCCGCACTTAAGCCAACGAGAGCAAACCATTTGTCATTTACACGTTCGACAACTGACTTGGGTTCGCCGGAGAGGTCGGACTGAACCTGCCATCCTGCTGCGGCAAAGAATTGCTCTAATGTTGTCGCACCGAGGGAGTGTTGATTGCCAGGCGCTAGAGCGACGAGAAGATCGCGCTTACTCGCCAGATCAGGAAGCGAATGCGTTCGGCTGAAAATCGAAAGCAAATGTTGAAGGCGACCTACGCCGATTGTCACGTCGATGAAGTCACACTCGTCGCGTTCCCATAGCTCTCCCAAGAGTCTTGCTGTCGGCCCAAAGAGTTCCAAATAAACAGTTTCAACTGGCAGACCTAAATCGCGCAAGGCTGCAACGTAGGCGATAGAGGCTTCCAAATCGTCTCCCAAGAGAATCTCAGCAAACTCCTCTAGGTCGCCTTCCTTCGGAATTGAGCGCTCATCAACGTCAACGCTTGGAGTTACTTCTTCAGCGAGCCTCGAATGTAACTGGATCAGCCGCGGTATGACATCTCTTGATATAAAGCTGGCAAGCTTGGCTTGACGATCTGCAATATCCGCGCGCTCGCGTATCTCCCGAGAATAGAATATCTCCTCGGCTTGGATCAGCTCATCTTCGACGTGCAACGAAGCTCGACCTTCGCCCCTAAGCGCCACCATCCCCTGTCTCTCCCAACGCAAGGCTAACAATGAGAGACCAATAGATCAATCGAAACGCCATTTAGGTGATCAAAGGGTGGTTGTGATTGCGCCCGCTTTCCCACCCCATGAGCGGCCAAATTCCTGCCACGCAGCGCGGCCTGAGAGCCAACTGTCGGTTAATCGTGCGTGATGCTTGAAAGCGGACCAGCCGCTAACGACCCACAAGCAGATAGTAGCTAAGGGGGCCTTCGGGTCCACAACGGCAGGCAACCCTATGGCCACCTTGCCGTCACAAAGCGGCTCGAAGCCTTAGGCTGCGCCTTTTTTCCAGCGGCAATTGGCTGCAAGCAAAATCTTCGCCAAGCACCGAGTCCTATGCATTGAGTCAATTGCGAAGTTAGGTTTCACGTCTCTTCGTCAACGGCGTCTGCAGCTGACTCTAGATCATCGCCGACGCCCCGCACCGTATTACAAGCAGTCAAAGTGAAGGCGAAAATTAACGTGAATAGGGCGTAAGTTACTTGCCTAAGCATGATAAATTCCTTTCTGAAAAAGCAAAATATATATATGCAGCATTTTATCCATCATCAGCAAAATTAAAAATTGCGTCGAATGGGTGTATGTTTAGTAATTTATAATAAAAAAAAGATATAAAAATTTGAAGTTCTCTCTTTTATATCAAATAATCGGATGCTATTATTGATCTGGACCAAACCGTTCTGGCCATTGATGTCTCTTGGGGTTAGATTTCAAGTAGAAATCAGGCAATAGTCGTCTCCCGCAAGGCGAGAGTTTCTTAGCGGATAGAACCGCGACGTACGAGATTGACGATCGCTAGCAAAATCACTGCGCCGGCGAGCGATACTAGGAAGGATGTTACTGTCAAAGGCGCATTGTTGATTTCTCCGCGCCCCAGAATTAGTCCACCTACCGCGGCACCAATGACACCTACTACGACATTGAGGATGATACCTTGTTGAGCGTCGGTTCGCATGATCAAGCTCGCAAGCCAACCTACGACGCCGCCGATGACTAACCAAATGATAATTCCCATCACAAATCTCTTTCCTTGTTAATTTTGGGCTATTTGATCTGCAGATCGCCAAGCCAATCCCAAAGAATGGGTCCTTCGGGAGAGGAGGATGATCTTTGGGGGCACCTTCGAGATTTAGGATGTTCTTAAATGCCGTCGACAACATAGGTTAGGAAGCAGTCGGATTTGCGGTCTTTGGCTGATAATTTGCCGAATCCGCTCTTGCTCTGATCGATCGAAGGCCGGGTATCGAATGGGGCCCTGCGTAACGTCAGCTTTTAAGCTATGGGCTGGCTTTGTTCGCCGTCGGGTTTTCAAATGAGAGCGGAGTCCGACCTGGCTCTTGGCTCGACGCAAGCGAACTGACAGCCGTCGATCCTAATGCGGTCATTGGATAGTTTTAATGGCGCCAGTGCAGGCTAGCCATCGTCGCAAACCAGTTTGAGAAACGAAAGGATCGAGCTCGTTACCGATCCCCGCTTCATTTCCAACGAAAGGTTAACTCATGTTGTCGACCCCCTTAGTCAGGCGGCTACAACACAATGGCGACCCGAAGGACAATACCCTCCCCTCAAGCTGAACGCTTGGGGGATTGTCCTCTTCTGTAGCCCTGCTCGCAAGGGCGGGGCTACTTTTTATCGGTGAGTTACCGGGCCGAAACCGCCGGAAATAAGGAATTCACAATGACAAATTATGGCAAGATCAAGAGCTACGACAGCAGCAGCGGCACCGGCGCGATCACCCCCGACAAGGGTGGTGACGCACTTCGCTTCAAGAAGGCGGACCTGCAGCAGGAAGGGCAGATACCCAAGGTCGATCAGCGTTTCAGCTACGAAACGAGCGAAGTCGACGGCGGCAAGAAGCATGCCGTGAACCTGCAGATGGAACAGGGTCAGCGCGAACAGGCTGAAAAGCAGCAAGGCTAGCCCTAGATTTGCTCGGGGGTCAAATACCGCCACAAGGCCCCCGAGCATACCCTCGATGCAAACTAGCCAGAAGGGCTAGGATCATGGAACTCGATGAGAAACTAAATTTCCACCAAGCTGCCGCTGTTAAGGCTAGGCTGAACGGCCAAAAGAGTGAACGCCAACTGCACTGGGATCAGATAATGCGTTGTGCGAAGCGATTGCGTGAGCTGCGTCGGTGCGTGGCTGAAACTTCCAGAATGTCAGATGCCTGAAATGGAACTCGACAAACTACTACGTGCCCATGAAGTCGAGGTGAAGAAGGTGAGCGCGGCTAAAGACGGCGAAGAGCGTCGTCACCATTTGCACCAGGTCGCATCTTGCGCCGGGCAAATCAGCAAAGCTCGATCTGCTCGGGGTGGAGCGATCATTCGCCCGCAAGCCTCGCCAGTTTCAGTCAACTGTGATGCTGGCACAAGGGACGCATCGTTAGCTCCGGTTGATTCTCATCCTTCGTGGGACAATGAAGGAGGTGCGATTGCACGGGCAGCCGTTCGAGTGCCCGACAAAGCGCCCTTAGAAATCCCTGCACGCTATTTTGTCGGAGCCGAAGAATATTCCGACGTCACGCTGGCAGTCGAGGCGCATGCAAAACAAAAGATCGACAAGGATCGTTAGCAGAGCTCGACACCGCAAGGCTGGGTTCAATCTATCGAACTGGATCTGGGCATCGTGCCCTTCATCAATGCCGCCATCCCAACTCAGCCTAAGGAATATGCAATGACCCAGCTATCCCAAGTAGCGATTTTCGCAATTGGCACACTTTTGCTTGGCGCCTGCGCCAGCTCTAAGGACGCGCCTCTCGATACCGGTGAGCTCATCACTCAGCGTGGCGATAGGATCAGTGGTTACGGCAGTGCGTGGTCAGCAGGCCAACAGAACGTAGCAAATGGCGAGAAGATGGTTAGAATGAGCACCAAAAGCCTCGAGAATGCGCAAGAGCGGCTCAAAAACGCTCAGGAGGCACTGTCAGAGGCCGAGGCCAAAGTACGGTCGGCTGAGGCAGACAAGGCCGCAGGCCAGATGCTGATAGCCCAGGGCAACCAGGAAATGCTTCGAGCCGAAGAGGATTACACGGCAGCCAGACAAGAGCCGAGACCCGACCGATCAGCGAGGCCAAGGTGAGAATGTCTTCATTTGACAGAATTTGAAGATCTCGGGCGGGTCAGTCGTCCCTTGGCCATAGCGCTAATCTCGTCAGGCGACCACCCGCATGCGGCGATGCAGATAGTTTTCATCGAAGCCCGCAATTTGAACAAGCTTGGTTGGGTCTGTAATCACAAGACTGCCTCGTTCTAACGTCATCGCCCCGCTGAGCCGCAGCTCCTTCAGCACTCGGTTGAGATGGACCGGCGTCATCCCAAGCGCATCGGCCAGCAATACTTGCGAAACCGGCAGGATGAAGTGGTGGTCAAAGGTGAGCCCGATGTTGCGCGACCTTAGATACAGTTCGCACATCAGGTGCGCGACGCGCTCGATGCTGGTGCGACGGCCCATACTGGTAATCCATGAACGCATCGTCCCTTCATCAACCAGCTGCGCAATATACATCGCCCGGGCTATCCTGGGGTGTCGCTCCATGAGCAAGTCCATTGCGTCTCGATCAACGGTAGCCACCAGCGCAGGTGTGATGACCTGGATGCTGTGATCCATCTCGTCCAGCAGTCCGATGTGCAGGTCGCAGCAATCGCCAGGCATCAAGAATGCCATCACCTGGCGAGCACCATTCGGCAGAATCTTATATCGGCACGCCCAACCTTCCAGGACAATGAACACCGGACCAGGGCGGTCACCTTCACGTATCAGATCAGTTCTTGCGGAAATTTTCTTGGCGTTCGAGGTGGCCAACAAGAGCGCGTCTTCGTCTTCTGACGACAGATCGGCAAAGTTGCACAGCTTCTCGATGAACCGGTTGGGCATTTAGTGGTTATCCCACAGGTAATACAAAATAGATATTGATGTTTATTAATATCAAATATTGATATAAATTGTGGCGCGCGCGATGCAGGTCGTCTACGCATAGGCCATCGTCAGATCATTTCGAGGCTGCGGCGACTGGGAGATTTAAAGGCTCTCGCCCTCTCTGGAGTGACTGCCATCACCGATATCTACAATGATAACAATCCTCTACCTACGCCCATGGCTGAGCAAAACGGTGAGCCTCACGGAAGAGTAGCTATGCTACTCGCCGAAAGCCTTATCCATGGGTTGATAGCCAGATCGGTCTTGAGCATTGCAGACGCCATCGAAATTGTGGGCATTGCCGCCGAGGTCGTGTCGGAGACTGGCATCGAAAGAGGCGACACCGAAGAAACCATGGCCAGGTCACTGGCAATCCTGGAGGCGATCGGTGCAAGCTTAGCCATCGATATGACAGCAAATCGAGACTGAAAGTGCCCCTGCCACCCTCCTAACGGCCATCACTTAATGTGCAGTCATTAGAATGAGTCTATCTATCTGACTTTTGACCACGTGTTGACGCACCGGCCTGCCACTTCTCCCATCTTAGAAACTTTGAAAGCAAGCTCAGGCCTTCCCCTTTTTGGCCCATCTGAAGTGCCTCTTCCCTACTCAACTGGCGTGCCTTGCGGTCATATTTGTTGGCATCTTCGCGCAATTGCCGGGCTAACCCGCTGTCAGAATTACCCGACGCAAGTTGCCGTGCATCATGGGCCAATTGGAAGAGGTGTGAGGAATCTCTAATCTCAGTCATTCAGTCTAACCTCGTGTTACACCACGGTAGTGCGAACTAAGGCGATGCGCTGTAAAGGGGTCGATCTAGCCAATACTTCGGCTCTAGCCTTTGATTTCGCATCAGGCAGGCTAAGTCCGGCAAGCCAATGGCGCTCTGTCGCCAACTCAACAACTTCGGCCAAAACTTCGTGATCTTGTGTCATTGATGTTTTCCTTCTCACTCTCACTGGCGGGAGCGACCGAAAAATTCACCGCCACAACAGCCCTGTCGTTTCAACCAGTTCGACAGCATCGGACAACTCAAGAAACATCTGACTTCAAGATGAAAGAGTGTCCTATTGATCGCCCAACAGCCGTAGCGTGGCAGCGAGTTCGGTCGACAACATAGGTTGGGAACCGGTCGGATTTGCCCTTTGTTGGAAGTCCTGACGCAGCATGTTGCTGGTCATCGATCCAAAACTGCGCGGCCCATCAGGATAATCGATGTTCGCTTGCACTCTATCGCTGACAAATCTCAGATTTGATTCTTTGGCCAGCGGCCAACTTTCCGATTTGATGCTCGCTATACCGAATACAGGCAGCCCAGCAATCACCTCTAGCGGTCTTTGGATAGTTCTGATGGCGCCAGTGCAGGCTAGCCATCGTCACAAACCAGTTTGAGAAACGAAAGGATCGATTTCGTCAACGATCCCCGCGTCGGTTCCGACTAAAGGTTAATCCATGTTGTCGAGCGCATTTGTCAGGTGGCTACAACACAATCGCGACCCGAAGGACAATATCCAATCCTCTATTGTCCTCTCTTGTAGCCCTGCCCGCAAGGGCGGGGCTACCTTTTGCGGCGAGTTACGGACCGGGGACTTCTGTGCAACATTACCGGCTCTACCTCAAAACAAGAGCTGGCTTATTTCCATAAGGAGCCCAAAGATGGGCCTCGGCCAACAGTCAGACGCTGTCATTCTCTCATGGTTGGGTTTTTGTGTAGTGGCAATCGTCCTGGGGATGAGGCTCCTTTTGCTTGTGTTCTTTAAATGGCGGAAGAAACGCCGCCAATTGCTGCACCCAAAGGCTCGAAGGCGGTCTGGTCATTGGAAAGACTAAGTACCTGCCTTCCATCCGAACAGCAGTAGAAAAATACTCTTATTTATTTCTTGGACTATCTCAGTATTTCGAACATCGGATCAAATATTAGGGGCTTCTGCATGGGATTCATTTTAGCAATGAAGCTCATCTTCTCCGCGCTGTTCCTCTCTGGGTGCGGTAGCGCTCCTTCGATGCCCGCGGCCAGCCCGTTTGACCAAGTCGTCGAACAGACAGCATCGGTGAACCCAATCCCGGAAGACAAGCTGCGCGCCGCTGCAAGTGATCCGGTAACTCGCCAATTTTATGAAGCCAATGGATGGCATGCGGTTTGGTCCATTGCGGCAACAAAGGCTTTCCGGCGCAGCCTTGGCGAACGTGCTCGCCATGGGCTCGATCATTTGTCCTATTTGGCAACTCCAGACGCATCATTCAGCACCGCACGGCGCGAAATCCTGCTGACGCACGCGGCGCTAAGCTATTCCGCAGCGTTGGCTCAAGGTCAGGCCGACCCGACCCAACTGCACAAAATCTATACACTCTCCCGACCGCAGATCGCGCTTAATCAGCCACTCAAAGAGGCGCTCGCGGCAGGAAATCTGGAAACCTGGCTTGAAAGTCTGGCACCGCAGGATGCCGTTTATACGCGCCTTTCCAAAGCCTATCTCAGCGCGCAATGGGAGGCCAAGAACGCCGATCAAGCGATAATCGCCGCTGGCGTAATCCATGTGGGGGATACCGACCGCCGCGTTCCAGCCATCGTCAAGGCGCTGATCGCTGGAGGATATCTTACCGCACAGGATACGACATTCTCATCCTCTAACCCCAAATCCCTGCCGGCTGATGCTGCACTTTACACCCGGGGGATTGCAAACGGCGTCATGGAATTGCAGCGCAGCTTTGGGATCGAAGAAGACGGTATAATTGGCCCTGACACACTCGAATTGCTCAATGTCCGACCAGGCGACCAAGCAAAAGCGCTCGCTGTTGCGCTCGAACGGCTCCGTTGGCTTACGCGCACACCACCTGCCACGCGGATCGACGTCAACACAGCTGATGCGCAGCTTTACTATTATCGCAACGGCGAGCTTGTTGACAATCGTCGGGTGATTGTTGGGCTGCCTGGCAACGAAACACCACAGTTACTCGCCCCAATCTTCCGTCTAGTCGCCAATCCGACATGGACGATCCCGAAATCGATCCAGCATGGTGAGATGGCAGGCGTAAGCAACTCGTATCTGCGTCGGCACAACATGGTTCGCCGGAACGGATGGATCATTCAGCTTTCAGGGCCGAGCAACGCCCTTGGCCTGGTCAAATTCGACATGCGAAACGATCAGGCGATATTTCTCCACGACACCTCGGCGCCGCTACTATTCGGTCGCAGTCAGCGCCATCTAAGCCATGGCTGCGTTCGGGTTGAGAATGCAGAGGACCTTGCGAAGCTGATCGCCGAGGACGAGGGAATCGGCGACAAGTGGCAACAAGCGCGCGGTTCCAGCAGGCAAATATTCGTCGATCTGCCAAGTCAAATACCGGTGCGCTTGCTTTACCAGAACGTCTTCGTCGATCGCACCGGCGAGGTTGCTTTCCGCACCGATCCCTATGGTTGGAACGCACCGATCGCCAGTGCACTTGGTTTCAAAGAGGTTTCTAGGGCCAAAGCGATGGGCGAAGTGGTTGATATCGGGCCTTGACTAGCAGCCTGGATGTTCGAACGTCCGCTTACCACCCCATAAGCGGTCAGGCCTCAGCTTGATGAGCTAGGCCAAGACCGGACTGACAGCTTTGCCACGCATTTTGACAAAAACAGACAGTCTCCTAACGACCCAAAGGCAGTCACAGCCAATCCAAGCGAGCGGGAAGCTCGATTTGCATTGCGGCGAGCGTCTTCTATGGTGGCCGCTCATCATTCAATCGTGAACGCTGTTCGGCTTCGTTACCGAGCGACAAGAGCGTTTGCCTTGCCCTTCAGCTAGCGGAAACATCAGACCAGCATATGGCGTCAACTTCAGATCATCCGATTGAACCACCCATTATAGACTTGCCGATCGAAACGCATGATCGCGGCTTTTATGACGGGTTCAGCCGCGAAGTATCGATTCCCGGCAAGATCATCGTCTCGCTGCTGATCATGTGGGCGATCTTTTTTCCGGTCAGTGCCAGTGAAACCTTGAGCGCAGCCAATGCCAATATCATTTCGAGCTTCCGCAACTGGTATGTCTACCTTGTTGCATTGCTGATGGTTGTCGCGCTGGTGCTAGCGATCATGCCGCAATCGGGCAGTTTGAGGATCGGCGGACCGGGAGAGAAACCCGAATTCTCGCGCTTCTCATGGTTTGCCATGCTGTTTGGTGCAGGGATCGGCATCGGCATGCTAACCTATTCAATCGGAGAGCCTCTGTCCCACTTCTCCAACAGTCCCGAGATCATCCGTGGGGCAGTTGAAGCTCGTTCGGCTGAAGCCGTGCGACCTGCCTATGTCTACACCTTCCTGCATTGGGGCTTTGCAGCATGGGCGACATACGCGCTGGTCGGCCTTGCAATCGGTTATGTGTCCTATCGCCGCAACTTGCCGCTGACGATCCGGTCCGCGCTGGTCCCCCTGTTTGGGCAGCGCATGTCGGGCATGGCCGGTCATGTGGTCGATGTGGTTGCAGTGGTGGCGACTATCCTGGGGGTGGCTGTTACAATGGGCCTTGGGGTCGAGCAATTCGTGGCCGGGCTCTACCGGGTCGGCATGGGCGAATGGTTGTTGAATGATGGCGGGACGGCCAGCGTGGCGGCGATCGTTCTTGCTCTGCTGCTGCTTGTTGGTGCTTCAACGCTGAGCGCATTGTCTGGAGTTGGCCGCGGGATCAAATGGCTTTCAAACCTGAATATGGGCCTGTCCTTCTTCTTGCTGGCACTGTTCTTGCTGGTGGGTTCGGGAGTTTATGCCATGGAATTGCTGGCGACCGGGCTGTTCGATTATCTTCGCACATTGCCTGCCCTGTCGCTGACCTTGTTCAGCGGCGATGGCACTGCCATCGGCGAACAATTGCAGCAATGGCAGCTTGATTGGACAGTGTTCTACTGGGCGTGGTGGATCGCCTTTGCGCCCTTTGTCGGCATGTTTATTGCCCGAGTTTCGCGGGGGCGCACGGTCCGCGAGTATGTGCTGGGAGTGATACTGGTCCCTTCGCTGATGTGCTTTGCCTGGATGGCCATTTTGGGCGGAACTGCGATTGATCTAGAGCTAAGCGGCGCAGCACAAGGCGCGATTGTGAATACCGGTATTTCGGACCAGCTCTATGCAACGCTGGCTGTGCTGCTCAACCCGACGATGGCCTTTGCGGTTTCGATTGTCGTTGTGGTCCTGCTGATGACCTATCTTGTCACTTCGGCAGATAGCGCAATCCTGATCGTCAATACGATCAATGGCGCCGGAGATGACGAAGGGAAGCGTCGCTATCACATCCTGTTCTGGGGGGCGGCACTGGCGTTCATGGTGGGCAGCATGCTTGTGCTCGGAGGAATAGAAGCGATCCGCATCACTATGATCATTGGAGCCCTGCCGTTCTCATTCGTGCTGGCACTGATGGCTGTGGCGATCGTCAAGGCGATCATCTTCGACCTGATACGTAAGCGGCATGGCGTGCCGACAACTGCCGAAGCCTGCGAGCAGTGGGCCCGGTAGAAGTAAACAAGCCCACCAGAACTTACTTGGAATCCAGTCCCCGCAAGTATCATATACAATATATTTGAATAATGGAATTTATTTGTAAAAATATTCTATGTACAATATAGAATAAGTAATACACTATGTGGGTGAATATGCGTTATATTTAGAACTATTTGATAAATTCAAATATATATTGAACCATGTTGTTATAATGCAACATTGTGCTCTTTTTTCAAAAATCATTTTCATCTGCTGTGGTTCTTTCAAGGCTTGATTGTTAATCAGCGCCTCAAACGAATCGGTTCCGATTCTATTTCACCGAAATTTAGTGTGAATATTGGCGGTTTGGGCTCGCTCACTACGTCAATCAGGATCACATGGGCCGCCTTAAGAGGACATCAGGAATGAGAAGGTTTACGACTACCGTATCAATCGGCGCGATTGCCGTGGCCATGGCATCGCCCGCCATTGCGCAGGACCAGACCGCCCCTGGAGTACAGTCGAAGCGCAAGGGTGGCGTACCTACCATTGTTGTGACCGCGCAGCGCAGAAGCGAGGATTTGCAGGATGTGCCGGTTTCAGTCCAGGCGCTTGGCGAGGAAGGGCTGGAGCAGCTCAACATCGACACGTTTGAAGATTACCTTGAGCAGCTGCCCACGGTAACCGCTGGCGGCAGCGGCCCCGGCCAGAGCACAATCTACATTCGCGGCCTTGCTTCGACGACGCCAAACCTGACTACCGCCGGTGTGGCCGGCCTTGCTCCGAACGTGGCACTCTATCTCGACGAGCAGCCGCTTGCTCAGCCGGGCCGTAACCTTGACGTCTATGCCGCCGATATGGAGCGGATCGAAGTTCTCTCCGGTCCGCAGGGCACGCTGTTCGGTGCCAGCTCGCAGGCTGGTGTTGTGCGCCTGATCACCAACAAGCCGCGGCTTTCCGGTTTTGATGCCAGTGCTTCGGCGGGTGTTTCCTTCACCAAGGGTGGTGAAGCCAGCTACAAGGCTGAGGCGATGGTGAACGTACCTGTCGCGAATACCGTGGCGCTGCGTGCAGTCGTCTATCTCGACGATCAGGGCGGTTATGTCGACAATGTTGCGGGCACTCTCGATGCCAGCGAAAGCGGCCGCTTCCGCACAGCCGGGACCGTCCGTGACAATGGCGTGCCGGTCAGCGCAAGCCGCGCGGGCTTCCAGGCCGGGGCCGATCTTTCGGCGGTCAATCTGATCTCTGCAGACAATTCCAGCCTGGTCGAGAAGAACTTCAACGATACCCAATATTCCGGGTTCCGCGCCACTGCGCTGTGGGAGGTCACGCCGGACTGGACTATCACTGTCGCGCATTCGCGCCAGAGCGTTGAAAGCGACGGTGTGTTCTTTGCCGATCCCGAACTTGACGGGCTGGACGATCTTGAGATCCAGCGCTTTGAAGACGATCGTATCGAAGACGATTTCTCGAACACCAGCTGGACTGTCGAAGGCCGTCTGGGCATGCTCGATATCGTTTACAGCGGTGCCTACACTGATCGCGAGACGCAACAGCGGGTCGACTATTCCGACTATCTCTTCGTTGGCCAGTACCTGCCCTATTACATCTGCGACACAGCGGTGGTCTATCCGGGCTACGTGTCCAATGCCCCGGCGGATCCGACCTGCCAGGCACCCAACCTGTTCGTTGCCTCCAACACCGACACAACTGTGTTCACGCAGGAATTCCGCGTCAGCACTCCGCAGGATGCTCGCATTCGCGTAACCGCTGGCGGTTTCTACAGCGATCTCGAGTTGAAGGAATTGAACGACTTCAACTATCCCGGTTCGGAATTCGTCCGCGGCTCGGATGGTGTCACTACCGGCTTCCTGGCCAACTATCCGTTGACCAATGCCAGCGCAGCAGGCGGCGGCAATTCATCGACTGGTTATTATTCCGATGCCGGGCCGTTCCCCACCGGAGTGATCTTCCGCAACGATATTCGCCGCACGGACAAGCAGTTTGGCCTGTTCGGTGAAGCGTCTTTCGATATTCTGCCAGACGTGCTGACGGCCACTGCAGGTGCGCGTTACTACGATATCGAAGTTGATCTTGAAGGCAGTGCCAACTCATCCTTCTTCAACCTCAATTCGGCGATCTTCGGCCCGAATGCAGGCGCGGCTCCGGGCACGGGCGCAGATGCCCAGCTTGCAGGCACGAACATCAGCGCACAGTTCGCGCCGGACAATACCGTGGGCGCACCGGACAAGGCGAAAACGAGCGGCTTCATCTTCAAGGGCACGCTCACCTTCACACCGACAGACGATACGATGTTCTACGCGACCTATTCCGAAGGCTTCCGTCCCGGTCTGCTGAACCGTCCCGGGGGTGCCAGCAATGGCGCCGGTTTCACGGTGCCGTATGAACTCGAGACCGATGAAGTGAAGAACTACGAGCTCGGCTGGAAGACCGAACTTGCAGACGGTCAGCTGCGCTTCAACGGCAGCGCCTTCTTTGGCGACATCAGCAGGTTGCAGACGACCATCTTCGATCCCAGCATTACCAACCTGTTCTTCTCGGACAATGCGGCGGATGCAGAAATCATGGGTGTCGAAGCGGACTTCACCTTTGCTCCCTATGCAGTGCCTGGCCTGACAGTCGCAGGCGCACTCTCGATTCTCGATACCGAGATTACTGAAGTGCTGACGCCGACGGAAGATGTGCTCGAAGGCTCCGATCTGGCCTTCGCACCTTCGTTCCAGGGCAATATGCGGGTTCGCTATGAATGGGATCTCAGCAGCACGCTGGGGGCCTATATCCAGCCGCAGGTTTCTTACTCGGCGTCGAAATTCACCGATATTATCGAGATCAACAAGCTTGAGCTTGATAGCTACACCGTGTTCGATCTCTCGGCTGGCATCACTTCGAACCAATGGAAGTTCGAAGTTTATGGCGAGAACCTGTTCGACACGCGGGCCGAGATTTCCGGCAACTTCGTGTTTGACCGGGCGCGCATCTCGACCAACCGTCCATTGACGATCGGCATACGGGTTTCGTTCGACTATTGATCCTGTACACAGGTGAATGAAACGGTGGAGGCGGGCCTTGGCGGTTCACCTCCACCGTTTTGCTTTGTAGGGACAGGCGATGGCCGAACGCGACCAACAATTGAAAGCTGCGCAATCCGCGCTGCAAGCGGGTGACTTCGATCAGGGGCTGGCGCTGGCCGAAGCCATCCTGGCAGATGACGGCGCCCATCCCGAAGCTCTTTATATGGCGGCGGTAGCAAGCCGGTATCTCCAGCAATTCGATGCCGCTGCCGGTTTCCTGCAAAGCCTGCATCAGGCCATGCCCGAATATGGCCGTGCCTGGCAGGAAGAGGGGCATTTGGCGCTCGCCCGCGGTGATACGGCAGGCGCGCTAAATGCATTCGCGCGAGCGACCCGTTTCAACCCGGCGTTGGCGGCAAGCTGGCGCGAACAGGCAAACATACTGGCTCAGGCCGGACGAAACGAAGAGGCTGCGGCGGCTGCCGCCCAGCTAGAGCGCCTCAATGCGCTCCCGCGCGAACTGATTGCTGTGACCAATCATCTGCATGAGGGGCGGCTGCTGCGGGCGGAAGAAATTTGTCGCTACTTCATGCGGCAAAACCCGCGCAACGTCGAAGGCATGCGGCTGCTGGCGCGGATCGGGATCGAACTGGGCATACTCGACGATGCAGAGTTCCTGCTGGAAAGCGCGGTCAATTTCGAGCCGGAGAACATCCAGCTGCGGCTGGACTATGTCGATGTGCTGCGCCGCCGCCAGAAATTCGATCAGGCACGCACGCAGGCCGAGGCTTTGCATAGGCGTGAACCGGACAATCCACTGTTCCAGTCGCGGCTCGCGATCGAGAGCATGCAGACCGGCGAGTATGATCTGGCATTCGAGCTGTTCGATGCAGTGCTGGCCAAACTGCCACGCGATCCGGCAACGCTCACCAGCAAGGGGCATGCGCTCAAGACGATTGGCCAAAGCGGAGATGCCGTGGCGAACTATCGCGCTGCGATCGCGGCCAAGCCCGATCACGGCGATGCCTATTATGCCTTGGCCAACCTCAAGACCTATCGCTTCGAAGATCCGGAAATTGACGCGATGCGGCAGCAAGCCGCGCGTCCGGACCTGGCGTTTATGGACCGGGTCCATCTGTCATTCGCGCTGGGCAAGGCGTTGGAGGATCGCGGCGAATATGAAGAGAGCTTTCGGTTCTACGATCAGGGGAATGCGCTGAAGCGTGCGCAAACGCGTTATAGCGCCGATGCAATGACGCGCGAACTGGCCAGCCAGAAGCAAGCCTGCATTTCCAGTCTGTTCGAACAGCATGCCGGTGCCGGTTGCCCCGCGCCCGATCCGATCTTCATCCTTGGCTTGCCGCGCGCGGGTTCGACTTTGCTCGAACAGATCCTCGCCAGCCATTCCCAGATCGACGGCACGCTGGAACTGCCCAACATCCTTGCCTTGGCGCACCGCTTGCGCGGCAAGAAAGCGGGCCAGTCACGCTACCCCGAAATCCTGCACGAACTCACCAGCGAGCAACTCACCGGCTTCGGCGAGCAATTCATTGAAGAGACGCGCATCCATCGCCAAGGTGCGCCACTTTTCATCGACAAGATGCCGAACAATTTCCGGCATATCGGGCTGATCCGGCTGATCCTGCCCAATGCCAAGATCATCGATGCGCGCCGCGCGCCGATGGATTGCTGTTTCTCGGGCTTCAAACAGCTGTTCGCGGAAGGCCAGGAATTCACTTACGGCTTGAACGAAGTCGGGTGCTACTATGCCGACTATGTCGATTTGATGGATCATTGGGACGATGTGCTGCCGGGCAAGATATTGCGCGTCCAGCATGAAGACGTGCTTGATGATCTTGAAGGCCAGACCCGCCGCATGCTCGACTTCATTGGTGTGCCATTCGAAGTGGCGTGCCTGGAATTTCACAAGACCGACCGCGCAGTGCGCACGGCAAGTTCGGAACAGGTTCGCCAGCCGATCAACCGTGCCGGACAGGGTGCGTGGAAGCCCTATGAGCCGTGGCTTGGCCCGCTGTGTGACGCCCTGGGCGAACTCGCGCCTTAAGCCAGTCGCGCGCCGTCAGGCAAAGTCTCGTCAGGCTCGACCAGCACGATCCGCCCCGCTGAATCAGGAAAGCCCAGAACCAGTACTTCGGACATGAGCGGGCCGATCTGGCGTGGCGGGAAGTTCACCACGGCCATGACCTTGCGTCCCACCAGGCCTTCTGGCGTGTAGAGATCGGTGATCTGGGCGGAGCTTTTCTTCTCGCCAATATCCGGGCCGAAATCGACCCACAGCTTGATCGCGGACTTGCGCGCTTCAGGGAAAGGCTCTGCCTTCACCACTGTGCCGCAGCGAATATCGACCTTCAGAAAGTCCGTGAAATCAATTTGATCCATGGAGCATAGATTAGGGGCGTCAGGCACGAATGTCGAACGGTCGCTCTGGGTCCGGTAAGGATGATTGCTTGATGCATGGCACACAGATGTTAGGCAGGGCAGGCATGATTGCTTCTGCCCTCTCGGTGCGCGCGCTTTTGGTCGCGATTTTCATCCTGATGGCAGGCAGCGGCTTCCTGTCGACCTTGATCGCTGTCCGGCTGGAACAGGCCGGGGTGGCGGCGCTGCTGATCGGCCTTGCCGCGACGAGCTATTTTTCCGGCCTCACGCTGGGTTCGCTCCGGGTAGAAAGCCTGATCTCGCGGATTGGCCATATCCGTGCCTTTGCTGCCTTCGTTACCATCTATTCGGCCAGCAGCCTGGTCTATGCGATCATCGATCAGGTGCCGGTGTGGATTGTGCTAAGATTTATTGATGGTTTTGCGATGGCAGGGGTGTTTGTCTGCCTTGAAAGCTGGCTCAACCGGCAGGCAAGCCCATCCAACCGCAGCACGATCCTGGCGATCTACATGATCGCTCTCTATTTCGGGCAGGCGGCGGGCCAGTTCCTGCTCAATCTGGGCGAAAACGCGCCGGATCTGCCGTTCATGATTTCCGCCGTCTTGCTCTCGATCGCATTGCTGCCGGTGCTCTTGACCCGGATGGAGCAACCCAAGATCGAACATTTCGCGCCGTTTTCGCTTCGCCGGCTTTATTCCGCTTCACCGCTGGGAATATTCGGGACCTTGGCGACAGGCGCGATGCTGGGTGCATTCTATGCCATGGGCGCCGTTTATGTTCAGCGGATCGGAATGGGCCTCTCGCAAGTCGCACTGTTCACTTCTTGCGTGATCGCCGGGGGCGTAGCGCTGCAGTACCCGTTGGGCATTTTGTCCGATCGTTTTGATCGCAGGCGCGTGATCATCGCCTGCTTCCTGGTTGTTGCGGCGCTCAGCGCGGCTCTCGCCGCATTCCCGCTCCCGGCCATCGGCACGATTGCGCTGGGGACCCTGTTCGGTGGCTTTGCTTTCGCGCTCTATCCTTTGTGCGTCGCCCACTCGAACGACCACCTTGCCGAGGATGAGCGCGTTGGTGCGAGCAGCGGATTGGTGCTGACCTATTCGGCCGGTGCCATGGCCGGGCCGATTGTCGGTTCCGCCGGGATGGGCTCGATGGGTGCCGCTGGGCTATTCGTCGTGATCGGAGCGATCGCTGGTCTCGGCGCCATATTTGGTATGTGGCGCATGATTGCGCGAGCCCCCGTGCCATCTTCGGACCAACAGGCATTCCAGAGCTTGCCCCGCACTACGCCGATGGCAGCAGTGCTTGAAGTGGATGACCAAGTCGCATCGAGCTGAGGCCCAGGTTCTCCGGACAGCTGGCTGACATTCTGGCCGTCTCTGACCCGCAAGTTCCAAGGAAGACGCGTCCGCTTTCCACCCCAATCTCGGCCGCTGGTGGGATTTAGACTTTGTGCTGAAAGCGGTCATTCAACGCTAAGGTTGCGACTTGGTCCCGCAAGATCCAAATATGGGCGTGGTTGAGGGTCCGGATCTTTGCCGTCTTGTGCTAGTTATTGGACCCTGAATCGTGAACTTGTTGGGTCTAGGACTCGAACCCTATTCGGCTTTAGGGTAAAGGGGCCACTATCGGGGCCTCGTTTCGCATGACCTCTAAAATAGATCTATAAATCAGAAATTTAATCGAATTATTCGAGTCCTCTTCTGGGCACCAATAATTTTTCCGCGCACGTCCGCGGCAAAATGAAGACTAGGCGCTTTAGCTCGATTTGCCGCAGGCAAGAGCCGTCAATCTCAGAGACCAAGCGCATTCGAATCAACCCCGTGCGCCTCCAAAGCCTCGATAAGATTTCGCTAAGTTTTTGCAAGATCGTGCTACGGCGCTTGCGCTAAGACTTCATCCATTTCACTTCGATCAAGCTATCTTCCACCTTCAATAACACCGGTAACGGATTTCATCGCGGCGAGATCATCCGAAGGATCACGACCGAGCAAGATGAGGTTAGCCCCGTATCCCCCGGCCACACGCCCCGCAATGGCCTGCTCGCCTAGGGCAGTTGCTGCACTGATCGTCAGTATGTGCAGGACATCAGCGCTATTCATTCCCGCTTCATGAGGAAGTTCCAATTCTTCAATCAGGGACACATCGCGCACGCTCATAAAGATCCCCGCTTCGCTTCCTGCGCTTTGTCTGACGTGATGACCATTTGATGGTTGATCTGCTGATTGGGGCCTGGGCTATCAAGGATCGGTCCCTTGGCGATCAGCGTTGGTCCGATTACTTTCGCTCGCTCGATCTCATGAACTAGGCGCAAATGAAATGGCATCCCCGAGGCATTACAAATTGTGGTGACACCGGTCGCCAGATATACCCTCAGCGATTGCTGGTCCCAGACGTGAACATGCGTATTGAAAAGGCCGGGACTCAGCCCTCCTTTTGGTTCCGAGGCATCCCAAAGAGCATTGTCGGTTGTAGCAAACTCAAATGACGGCAAACCGATCGGCGAATGCGGCTCCGCTCGCAATGTTCGTTATGCACAAGCTGTTCCGCTGCAACGTTGCGCTCCTTCAGGCGCCAGCGTTGTCGGTGCTCAGCTTGGATGCGGTGGTCCCTGCGGGGCACATGCTGGAGCCTTTCACCGGGCATTTCTTAACCCTCGTTCTCTGCTCCAGCACCAATCCGCTCGTGCGCGCTTTTGCGGCCGAGGCCGACTGCGCAGACGGCATGGCTGCGACACAAATGGACCATGCTGCCATGGCGCATGGCGCGATCGATCATGCTGCGATGGGTCACTTGCCATTCCCGGTATATGATGTCGATAGCGATGCTCCCGGCGCTTCGCAGACAAAGGTCGATTGCGCGCTTTCTTCACTGGCCTTTGCCGCGACCTTACGGGTACAGCCAGGCGACGAGCACTCTGCGCTCCTCGCCACCGGTGGCCCGAGTGCCACGGACCCTCCGCTGCATTACGCGCCATCAATTCTGGTAGAACGGATCGAGATTGCGTGTGGGGTCGCCCCCGTATCGCAAGGGCCCTCGCTGGCGGGTGCTGTCAACGCCCGGCTGGCAGAGGTCCAATTCAACGATAGCTCCGGCTTGCCAGCACAGGGTCCCTTGGCCATCCAGTACCGCAGCGTGGATGACAGTTATGCCTTGGGTGGCATGGTCGGCCTTGCCAATGATCGCTGGCGGCTGGGCGTGATTGCCAGCCGCGAGGAGGGCGATGATTATCAGTTTGCCGGAGGGACAGTCGTAGGCACTTCGTTTGAACGTAATCTCTATGGGACGCACGCGGCCTTCCGCAAGGGCACAGGCGAACTGTTAGTCGAATATCGCTGCAGTGAAACCGACCCCTCGGGCAATCCGCCGTTCGCGCTGGATATTGTCTACTTCAACACCGACTTCATACAGGGCGGATTTAAGGGCGAGATCGCGCAAGATGTCGCGGTCGACTTGCGGCTGGGCCATGTTGCCGTGCGGCACCTGGTGGATAACCAAACGACCCGGCGGCTTTTCTGCCGCAGTCTCTTGGACAAGACTTCTATCTGCTCAGATCGGGTGTAAGTGATTGTGGCTCACCATTCGCCCAGGTGAGGGTCATCTTATCGCTCTTCCCGAGTTATCGCTCTTCCAGAGCGCCATCGAGGCGAGCGTCAGCAGCAGGCGACCTTTGCATAGACGGCAAATCGGCAGGCGCGTCACCTTGAACTGGAATGCGAGTTGCTTGGCGGCTGATGCAACACGGCTCGTCGTCTTATACGGCAATCATGGGGCAGCTTGTTTGGGACCTACCGTCCCATCGGAAGGTCAGGAAAGTCGTGCGAAGTTTACGACACCGGGTGCCGGGGTCCGGGTTGGGGCGCTCTTCGCAATTGCGCGTGCATCCAGACCGCCAATCAACATGCCCAACTCAGCCATACGATCTTCATTGAGTTTGTAGAAGACGAGCTTTGCATCCTTGCGGGTCTTGACCAACTCGGCTTTCCTCAGAACACCGAGCTGCTGGGAAAGTGCGGGCTGCCCTATTCCGGAAGCCTGTTCGATTTCACCCACATTCAGTTCACCGTCTCTGAGCAGCTGGACGATCTGAAATCGCAGCGGATGCGCGATCGCTTTCAATTCTTCGATAGGTGCATCGTCGGTCATTCGGCCTTACCTTTGCCAGCCTCGCGAAGAAACCAGGCCGTCTCATCGCCAGCCTTGAACACTTCGTCCAGGTCTTGAGTGGGCGGCTTGAGCAAAGGCTCTCCAGGGTGCCAGTTAGCCGGTGCGAGAGCGTCCTGAGCGTCTATCGCCTGCAATGCATCGAGCATTCGAAGCATTTCGGGGATCGAGCGGCCCATATTGGCAGGGTAGCAGGTCATCGCGCGGATAACGCCTGCCGGATCGATGAAGAATGTGGTTCGCACTGTGGAGCTGTCGCTGTCCTGCGGCGCGACCATTCCGAATGCGTGGCCGATTACCAGCGTCGGATCCTCGATGATCGGGAAGCGCACTTCGATATCGAAACGGTCCCTGATCATGCGCAGCCAGGCAAAATGGGAGAACAGGCCGTCGACCGAAAGCGCCATGAGCGCGCAATCGCGCCTTTCGAACTCATCCGCGTGCCGCGCCAATTCGACAAATTCAGTCGTACAAACGGGCGTAAAGTCCGCAGGGTGCGAAAACAGGATGAGCCACCGCTTCCTGAAATTCGAAAGCCTGACCGGGCCGATCGTGCTTCGGGCCTCAAAATCAGGGGCTGTGTCGCCGATGCGCAGGCTCCGAGAGGCACCCGCTCGATTGTCATCTGTGTCCATGCCCGGCCTCTTAGCACTTGACTCCCAGAAAGCAATATATATACATAATTTATGTAATTTAAGGAATTAGGTATGTCCACCGTAGATGCACCTCTTCAGGCAGCGACTGACCAAATCAAGCGTGCGCAAGGGGAGAAAACGCTTCGCCCGTCGATCGCGGGTTTCTTCGATGAGGCTACATTTACTGTAAGTTACGTAGTCCATGACCCCGAGACGCTCGAGGCTGCCATCATCGATTCGGTACTCGACTATGAAGCTGCAGCTGGTCGTACTTCGTTCGGTTCAGCAGATCGCATAGTCGAATACGTGAACTCGAATAACCTGGCAGTTAATTGGCTTATCGAGACTCATGCGCACGCAGACCACATCTCGGCCGCGCCCTATCTGCAGGACAAGCTCGGTGGCAAGCTTGGGATTGGCTCGGACATCATCCGGGTGCAGGAGGTGTTCGGCAAACTGTTCAATGCTGGGTCCGACTTCGAACGCGACGGATCCCAGTTCGACCACCTCTTCAGCGATGGAGAGACATTTCAAATCGGCAAGATCGAGGGCATTGCGCTGCATGTACCCGGTCACACCCCCGCAGATATGGCCTTCATCTTCGGCGACGCTGCTTTTGTCGGAGATACGATTTTCATGCCCGACTTCGGCACGGCGCGCGCAGATTTTCCCGGTGGCGATGCGCGTCAGCTTTTCCAGTCGATCCGTCGTCTGTTGTCATTGCCGAAAGAGACCCGGTTGTTTCTGTGCCACGATTACAAGGCACCGGGTCGCGATGAATACGCATGGGAGACCACTGTTGGTCAGCAACGGCGCGAGAATGTCCATGTGAAAGACGGTGTAAGCGAGGACGAATTCGTCGAGATGCGAACCTCGCGTGACAAGACATTGGCGATGCCCAACCTCATCATGCCGTCGGTACAAGTCAACATCCGCGGTGGTCGCCTGCCGGAGCCTGAGGACAACGGAGTCAGCTACATCAAGATTCCGGTGAACGCGTTATGATGCTTCCCGGATTTCCTGAAGCGGCGCCGCTTGAAGGCCTTGGCGGTGGTATTCTCATCGGCCTTGCTGCGGCCTTGATGCTGCTAGGCGCTGGCCGGATTGCCGGAGTTTCCGGTATCACGGCGCGCGCGACCGGCATCAGCGATAGCGGCATGTCAAAATCGAGCGCGTGGATGTTTCTGCTGGGCCTCCCACTTGGCGCGGCTATCGTTGCCCTCGCTTCGGGCGGACTGGAAGCAAGGTTCGCCAGTCCTGCAGTTCTTGTTATTGCGGGCCTGTTCGTCGGAATCGGCACGCGGTTGGGGAGCGGATGCACCAGCGGTCACGGTGTCTGCGGCGTTAGCCGGTTGTCACAGCGTTCGATAGTGGCGACTCTGACCTTCATGGCGGCCGGGATTGCAACCGTTGCGATCATGAATGCGGCTGGCCTCGAGGTGCTGCGATGATGCGCCGCCTCTTGCCTCCCTTGGCCTCAGGGACGCTGTTTGGTGCGGGCCTCGCGTTGGGCGGTATGACCAACCCGGCACGCGTTCGCGGTTTCCTCGATATGTTCGGCAACTGGGACCCGACGCTCGCTTTTGTCATGGGCGGCGCAGTGATCGTCATGGCGGTCGCCTGGCGCTTTCGCGAGCGCATGGTCCACCCGATTTTCGCGGAAAAATTCTCATTGCCTGATCGGACGGACCTGACGGCCAAGCTCATCGGCGGTTCGGCACTGTTCGGTATCGGCTGGGGCATTGCTGGATTGTGTCCGGGGCCGGGGGTGGCTGCCCTGGTGATCGAGCCGGTGTCTGCTGCGATTTTCGTCGTAGCTATGCTCGCCGGCATGGGTGTCGTGCGCCTGCTCGAAGGTAACAGTTGATGGATGTCAGAAAAGTCTCGGACGATTTTGCCGTCGCCGCTCAGCTTCATCTGGAAGACATGAGTGTGCTTGCGAAAGAGCGCTTCGTTGCCATCATCTGCAATCGCCCGGATGGCGAAGAACCTGGGCAGCCCACCGCCTCGGAAATGCGCGATGCGGCGCAGACGGCGGGCCTCGCCTTCCATCATATTCCCGTATCCGGAGGCGAGTTCCCCGAACCGGCGGTAGCCGCATTCAAGGCCATTCGCCTCGGTACACAAGGCAAAGTGGTTGCCTACTGCCGCACAGGCACTCGCTCCATCACACTCGAAACTCTGGCCAATCCGCATAACCTCAGCGCTGAAGAGCGGTTCGAGGTGGCGCGTGAAGCCGGATACGATCTTTCCGCCCTGGCCGGTCGGCTGTGCGGTTAACCTACTTCATATGGAGAGCAGGCCGTGGCCCAATCAGCTAGACATGAGGTCGTCGTTATTGGGGGCGGCGCGGCCGGGATAGCAACTGCGGCATCGATGCTGAAGCGCCGTTCCGGCCTCGATATCGCCATCGTCGAACCCTCCGATACTCACGCATACCAGCCTGGCTGGACCATGGTCGGTGGCGGCATCTTCGAACCAGAAGTGACGCGCAGACCGATGGCAGGGGTCATGCCCAAGGGTGTGCAGTGGGTGAAAGCTGCCGCAGCGTCCTTTCAGCCGGAGGACAACTGCGTAACACTCGAGGATGGCTCGACCCTGCAGTATGAGATCCTGATCGTTGCACCGGGCATCCGTTTGGCGTGGGAGAAAATCGCCGGGCTTGAGGAAACACTGGGCAAGAACGGCGTAACCTCAAATTATCGGTATGATCTCGCCCCCTACACTTGGGAGCTTGTCCGGAGCCTGAAATCGGGCCGTGCGATCTTCACTCAGCCTGGCATGCCCATCAAATGCGCGGGCGCACCCCAGAAATCCATGTATCTGTCTTGCGACCACTGGCTGCGCGCGGGCGTGCTCGGCGGTATGGAGGTCGAGTTTCGAAATGCCGGCGGGGTCCTGTTCGGCGTGCAGGACTATGTCCCGGCGCTGATGGAGTACGTCGAGAAATACAAAATAGCCCTGAAGCTCGGCAGCAATCTGATTGCGGTCGACGGCACTGCGCAAGCCGCGACATTCGAGACCAAAGACGGGGAAATCACGCGTGAATTCGACATGCTGCACGTCGTGCCGCCACAGGTCGCGCCACAGTTTCTGGCCGACAGTCCCTTGGCGGCGGAGAGCGGGTTCACCGATGTCGATCAGCACACGCTGCAGCATGTGCGCTATCCAAACGTGTTCGGGCTTGGGGATGCCGGATCGATGCCGAACGCGAAGACCGCGGCGGCAGCCCGCAAGCAGGCCCCCGTTGTTGCAGTCAATGCGCTGCGCCAGCTCGACGGCAAGGGACCGACCGCAGGCTATGACGGCTACGGTTCCTGTCCGCTCACGGTCGAGCGCGGCAAGATTGTACTTGCCGAGTTTGCTTATGGCGGGAAGCTGGCACCCAGTTTCCCGACCTGGCTGATCGACGGCACAAAGGCACAGCGGCTGTCGTGGATGCTCAAGGCCGATTTCCTGCCCTGGCTTTATTGGAACGGCATGCTCAAGGGGCGCGAGTGGCTGGCGGGTCCTGGTGGCCTGATCGCGCAATAAATGGGCGCCGCTTCAGTGCTATCCCGATATCTCCCAATCCTTGAGTGGGCGCGGGCCTATAATCGCAAGGTCCTGACGGACGATCTGATGGCGGCAGTAATCGTCACCATAATGCTCATCCCGCAGAGCCTGGCCTATGCGCTGCTGGCAGGCCTTCCGCCGGTCGTCGGCCTTTATGCGTCGATCCTGCCATTGGTGCTCTATGCGATCTTCGGGACGAGCCGCACGCTTGCGGTCGGGCCGGTCGCAGTGATATCTCTCATGACTGCGAGTGCTGCCGGAGCCGTCGCGGCCCAGGGTACGGCAGAATATCTGGAAGCCGCCATCACGCTAGCGATGCTTTCGGGCGTGATGTTGGCGGTGCTCGGCTTTCTTCGCGCAGGATTTCTCGCCAACCTCCTGTCGCACCCCGTGATCAGCGGTTTCATCACAGCGAGCGGCATCCTGATTGCGACCAGCCAGATCAAACATGTTCTCGGGATAAACGCAGGCGGTGACAACTGGCCGGAGATGCTTGGTTCGCTCAGCAGTGCGATCGGCAACACGAATGTCTGGACGCTTGCCCTTGGCATACCGGCAATGCTTTTCCTGTTCTGGGTCCGAAAAGGGGCAAAGCCTGCCTTGCAGCGCATTGGACTGCCGGAGCGGGCAGCCGACACGATTGCGAAAGCGGGGCCGGTTGTCGCAGTTGTGCTCACGATCCTTGCTGTCGTCATGTTCGACCTGGGAGCGATGGGCGTAAATCTGGTCGGCGCGATCCCGCAAGGGCTGCCACCTTTTGCGCTGCCGAGCACCGATGTATCGTTGATAGAAAAGCTCTGGGTACCTGCACTTCTCATCTCGATCATCGGCTTCGTCGAAAGCGTATCGGTCGCTCAGACACTTGCCGCCAAACGCCGCCAGCGAATTTCACCTGACCAGGAGTTGATCGGACTTGGCGCGGCCAATGTCGCCAGCGCGTTTTCAGGCGGCTATCCGGTTACGGGCGGGTTCGCACGCTCAGCAGTGAACTTTGATGCCGGCGCTCAAACCCCAGCTGCCGGTGCGTACACTGCTGTAGGTATTGCACTAGCAACACTGTTTCTCACCCCGCTGTTGTTCAGCCTGCCGATTGCTACATTGGCCGCGACAATCATCGTTGCGGTCCTGAGCCTGGTCGACTTGAAGACGCCGCGCAAATTGTGGCGTTATTCTAAGGCGGATTTCGCTGCCCATATTGCGACAATCGGGTTCACCCTGATCGCGGGGGTCGAAGTGGGGGTGATCACAGGCGTGGCCGTCGGCTTGCTTTTGTATCTGTGGCGTGCAAGCCGCCCGCACGCAGCGATCGTGGGGCGCGTCCCGGAGACCGAACATTTCCGTAATGTCGAACGGCATAGTGTGTTTACGGTCCCGCATGTCCTCTCGATCCGCATCGATGAGGCGCTTACGTATCTCAATGCGCGGTGGCTGGAAGAATATGTGCTTGAACGGGTCGCCGAACGCCCTGAGCTACGCCACGTCATCCTGATGTGCAGCGCAGTCAACGAAATCGACGCGTCAGGCCTCGAAAGTCTCGAAGCGATCAATCACCGGCTTGGTGATGGCAAGATTGGACTGCACCTGTCCGAGGTGAAAGGGCCGGTCATGGATCGCCTCAAACGGTCCCATTTCATTGAAGAACTCAATGGCGAGGTGTTTCTTTCGCAATCACGCGCGTTCGACAAGTTGGTCGCGGATGACGGAACCCCACCTGAGTCTCATGATTACTACCTGCCGCGGGGCCTGATCTGATGGCTGCGATAGGTGCCGATGAAGCAAGAATAATAAAGCATAAACGTCAAAATTGAAGGATACGAATTGGGTAATGAGCGAAGATCAGCCTTCACTCACTTTCTTGGGGGCAGCGGGAACCGTGACTGGCTCTCGGTACCTGGTCGAAACCGAGAAACGGCGCATCTTGGTCGATTGCGGTCTTTTCCAGGGTTACAAGCAACTTCGTCTGCGAAATTGGAACCCATTTCCCGTCCCTCCAAGTTCAATTTCAGACGTCCTGCTTACTCATGCGCATATCGACCATTCGGGTTATCTTCCAGCATTGGTGAAAAATGGCTTCAAGGGCCGCATCCACTCGACATTGGCGACGTTCGAATTGTGCGAGTTGTTATTGCCCGATAGCGCCCATCTGCAAGAGGAGGAAGCGCACTACGCTCGGCGGAAGGCCTATTCCCGGCACCATGATCCACTGCCTCTCTACACCGTTGAAGATGCTTTGGCTGCCCTCGATCTGTTTGAAACGACTGAGTTTGGAACAGGCTTGGACCTCGGCGATAATATTGTGGCACGTTTTGTCCCGGCTGGTCATCTACTTGGTGCCGGGTCCATCTATGTTGACGTCAATGGACGTACAATCTGTTTTAGTGGCGACATCGGCCGACCGACTGATCCCATGATGCGTGACCCTTTGCCGTTTGCTGGCGCAGATATTCTGGTTACGGAGTCAACCTATGGAAATCGCAAGCATGCTGTGCTCGATGGTGAAGCAGAACTGGCTGAAGTAATAAATCGGGTCACAGGGCGAGGTGGCACCATTTTGGTTCCAGCTTTTGCGATCGGCCGGGTGCAGGGGGTGATGCTCCAAATGGCAAGGCTTCGCGGTCGAGGAGCGATCCCGAACGTTCCAATTTATCTGAACACGCCGATGGGCGTGAATGCGACCAATATCTATCATCAGCATCATGATGAGCACCGTGCAAGTTGGGATGAATGCAAGGCCATGTTCGATCTTGCAACGCGTGTGCAGACAGTCGAACAATCAAAGGCGCTCAACCTTCAGACCGAGCCAAAGATCATCATTTCCGCCAGCGGCATGCTGACCGGAGGAAGAATACTTCATCATGTTGTCAGCTTCGGACAGGACCCGAAGAATGCTATCGTGTTGTCGGGATTTCAGGCGGGAGGCACCAGAGGAGAGGCGCTAGTCAGGGGTGAACGCACATTGCGCATATTTGGTGAAGATATCTTGATCCGAGCCGAAGTCGTCCAACTTGAAGGACTTTCGGGTCATGCCGATGCGGATGAATTACTGCAATGGATGGGTGAGGCCCCGGTACCCAAGATGACCTATGTCACGCACGGCGAACCCGCCGCTGCCGATGCCTTGCGCTTCAGGATAGACCATGAATTGGGCTGGAACGTCCGAGTGCCTGAGCATCTCGAATCTATCTCTATTTTAGACCCGCAATGAGGCTGTGTAGCTGTCTCGCGCGATTGGGTTGCCCGACTTGCTTTGGCGAGAATGCGACTTCGAAATCGCCTTGATTGGAGCTACTAAGGAATCACCGACCGCGATTATTCGTGGGGCTGGACTCGAATCCGTTTCAGGTTGCGGGCAAAGGGGCCACTATCGGCTCCCGACCTCAAAACGGCAGATAAATGTTGCGTAATATCATGTAGATAATATTCATCTTCGAGCGCTCTTCCGGTGCTATTTGCCAGTTTCTCAGATGGTCGGTGCGCCAGCTTCGAGCCAAATGACCAGCGATGCTGCGATGACGCAGGATGCAGTAAGGCGCCAGAATGAAACGCTGTCGTTACCGGCCCCGCGCAAACCCGAAGCAGCGCGATTGCCTGTAATCATTGGCGTGACGAGATTGTTGCGTCTCGCCAGCCAATAAAACGCAATTGCTGCGATATGCAGCCCAGAGACAACCACTATGACGTCGAACAAGGTCTTATGCCAGTCAGTCATCCAATCCGCTGTCATGACGCCGACGTGTTCATTCAGCGGGCCGGTTGCCCCGTCAAAGGAATCGCCTGCGAACAGGCCCAGCGTGACTTGAGCGATAAGGATACCCAGCAAGACAATCACGCTCAGCGCGCCAAGGGGGTTGTGGCCCACGCGATCATGCGGGGCGGAGCCCGTCAGATAGCGCCAGACTGTTCGCGGTCCCCTAACGAATTGTGCAAAGCGCGCGGTACGTGTGCCTATAAGACCCCACAGCACGCGAAAGGTCAGAATGAACAGCAGGAACAGGCCTATGCGCATGTGCCAGCCCATCTCGCCATTCTCAGCGGTCCACCACAGCGCAGGGATGGCGAGCGCCGTGCCCCAATGGCATAGGCGAACGGGCAAATCCCATACGCGGATGGTGTGGCTCCCCATCGTAGCGCTTGGGCCTCAGCGTAGCAGCGCCATGTTGTCAGTCTTTATCGAGCCGGAAGACATCGTGACACGCTTTGCATGAACCGCCGAGGTTCTTGACCGCTTGCTGCACTGCGCCGAGATCTTGCGATGCTGCCGCTGCCGCGAGGGCTTCGCTTGCAGCAATCAGCTTGTCTGCCGATTCCGCAAAGTCTTCAGGCTTTTCCCAGATGACTTCAAGCGCTTCGGTGTCCGCGCCGGAATCGATCCCGGTGCCTTCCGGGAACAGATCCTTGTTGGCAGAAATGCGAGCGCCGATCGCCTGTGCGCTTTCTTCGATGACCGCAAAGTCAGGCGCATCCCCTTCGAGCTGGCCGCGGATCGCTTTGAACGCATCACCCATCGCTTCGAAATTGGCCTGACGCAGTTCGATGACATTGCCTGGGCTCTCTTCGCTGCTCGCCTGATCAGGCGCAGGCGCTGGAGCCTCCGCAGTGTCCCCGCAAGCGGCAAGGGTCAGCAGGAATGCGGCACATGCTGCACTGGCAATCATCGGTTTACGTGTCATCGGCTTGCTTCCTTTCTCGGCACAGAAGGATAGCGAAGGCTAGCTCCGCCCATGCCCCTCTTGATCGGGACATGAAGATAAAGCGCTCATGCTGGGAACTGGTTCCGAGAGCAACTGCACCGATTACATCCAAGCTTTCACGCCGCCAGCTTGACCGCGATTAGATGCCTTTGAACTCTGCTTGGCGCTTTTCAAGGAAAGCGGTCATGCCTTCGTGTGCATCGGCGCTGTCTCCCGCGATCTTCTGTCCTTCAGCTTCGACATGCAAGGTCGTGCTGAAATCGGAATCCAGCCCGGCACGGATATTGTGCTTCATCCGGCCGAGTGCCACGGTTGGCCCCGATGCAAGCCGCGCCGCTAACGCACTGGCTTCGCTCAACACCGCATCATCGTCGACGCACTTGTAGATCAGCCCGATCCGCTCAGCCTCTTCGCCATAGATCCGCTCGCCGAGCATCATCATCCGGTTGGCATGCGCAAGTCCGACAAGGCGCGGAAGCATCCAGCTTGAACCGCCATCGGGCACGAGACCGATATTGACGAAGGCCTGAAGGAAGTATCCGCCTTTGCCCGCAATCACGAAGTCTGCCGCCAGCGCCAGAGAACACCCGATACCTGCTGCAGGTCCGGTCACTGCAGAGACCACTGGCAGAGGCAGGGTAGCGACCGCCTTGATCATGGGGTTGTAACTTTGCGAGAGCGACGTGAATGATCTATCGCCGCCGGTGATGGAGCTCTCGCTGCTGGCAGCAAGGTCAGCACCGGAACAGAACGCGCGACCTTCGCCTTTGATCAGCAGAGCGCGCGCGTTGCCCAGCTGCCGCGTTGCAGCGAAGATTTCGTCGGCCATTTGCGGCGGGCAGGCGTTCAACCTGTCCGGCCGGCTCAAGGTTATGGTCGCGACATCCCCCGCAATATCCAGCTTGATAGTCTCAAAATCACTCATGCTGTCTCCCTTGCGCGAAACGTCTGCGCGCTTTGCTCACCGCTTTCCTGCAAGCAATCGGTTGTATTTTGCAACCGCCTTTTTACAGATGGGATGAGAGAGGCAATCGGAAATCAGACGATGGACGCACAGGAAAGCTTTCCAGAAATTCGCGAAGCAGTGCGGCGGCTCTGCGCGGATTTTCCCGGCGAATACTGGCAGAAGCTTGATCGCGAGCGTGCCTATCCGACTCAATTTGTGCAGGCCCTGACGAAGGCTGGCTTTCTATCCGTGCTAATTCCGGAAGAATTCGGCGGCTCGGGCCTTGGCCTTCAGGCCGCCTGCGCAGTGCTGGAGGAAATCCATCGCTCGGGCTGCAATGGCGGCGCGTGTCATGCGCAGATGTACACGATGGGGACGCTGTTGAAGCATGGCTCTGACGAACAGAAGCAGCGCTACCTGCCAGCGATTGCGAGCGGCGAATTTCGCCTGCAGGCCTTTGGCGTCACTGAGCCGGGCGCAGGAACGGACACCACCCGCATCCGCACCTTCGCGCGTCGTGAAGGCGATCATTATGTCGTCTCCGGCCAGAAAATCTGGATCAGCCGCGCTGAACATTCCGACCTGATGGTGCTGCTGTGCCGCACAACGCCGCGTGAAGAGGCTGCGAAGCCATCAGACGGGATGAGCGTCCTGCTGGTCGATATGCGCGAGGCGGTCGGCAATGGCCTTACCATCCGCCCGATCCGCACGATGCTCAACCATGCGACAACAGAGCTGTTTTTTGACGAGCTGAAAGTGCCTGCCGAGAACCTGATCGGCGAGGAAGGTAAGGGCTTCAAGTATATCCTCTCCGGTATGAATGCAGAGCGCGTGCTGATCGCGGCAGAGTGCATTGGCGACGGGCGTTTCTTCATCGACCGAGCGAGCGCCTATGCGAAGGATCGCGAAGTCTTTGGGAGAGCGATTGGCGAAAATCAGGGCGTGCAGTTCCCGATTGCGCGCGCCTACGTGCAGGTCGCCGCTGCGGCGGAAATGGTCAACAAGGCCTCGCGCCTGTTCGAAGAAGGGCACGCGGGAGGGACCGAGGCGAACATGGCGAAAATGCTCGCATCCGAAGCCAGCTGGGCGGCCGCTGACATGTGCATCCAGACCCATGGCGGATTTGGCTTCGCGGAGGAGTACGACATTGAGCGCAAGTTCCGCGAAACGCGGCTCTATCAGGTTGCGCCGATCAGCACGAACCTGATCCTCAGCCATGTCGCGACCCATGTGCTCGGCCTGCCAAAGAGTTTCTAAGCACGGATGTTTGAGCAGCTGACCCTTGCGCGCATTCCGGTAGAGGACGAGGCGCTGCGCAAGACAGCACGCGCGCTCGCGCAAGAAGCAGCGGCGAGAATGTCGCTCGATCAAAGGGCGCGTAGCTGGCAGGGATATGATCTCGCATTCAGCAAGCGGCTGGGCGAAGCAGGACTGCTCGGCCTGACAATCCCCACCGACTATGACGGGCAAGGGCGCGGGCCGTTCGCGCGGTTTGTAGTGGTCGAGGAGATGCTCGCCGCAGGCGCTCCGGTTGCAGCACACTGGATCGCTGACCGGCAAAGCGCACCGCTGATCCTCAACTACGGGACTGAGGAGCAGCGCCGCAAATACATCCCTGCGATATGTCGCGGGGAAATGCTGTTTTCCATCGGCATGAGCGAGCCTGGCTCCGGCAGCGATCTCGCCAGTGTACGCACGCGGGCCGAAAAGACTGAGACCGGCTGGCGCGTCAACGGACAAAAGATCTGGACCAGCGGGGCGGTGCATTCGGACTACATGATTGCACTGGTCAGGACATCAGGCACGAGCGAGGATCGTCACAAGGGTTTGTCCCAACTTATCATAGACTTGAAAGCGCCAGGAGTAACGATCAAGCCGATCGAGGATCTCACGGGAGACGCGCATTTCGCAGAGGTCTTCTTTGACAATGTCAATCTCTCGGCAGGCGCGCTGATCGGCGAAGAAGGTCAAGGATGGCAACAGGTTACAGCCGAACTGGCGTTCGAACGGAGCGGTCCTGAACGGATCTATTCAAGCATAATATTGCTCCAAACATGGCTTTCCCACCTGCGCCAGACGAAGCGAGACGACCGGCAGACCCATCCGCTACTCGGCGAGATGATCGCGCGGATGAGCGCTCTGAGAGCCATGTCGATAGCCGTTACCGCGCGGCTCGCAGCAGGCGAGAGCCCGGTGGTCGAAGCGAGCGTTGTAAAAGACCTCGGCACGGCTTTTGAACAGGACCTGCCGCGCAGGATTGGCGACGACCTTGCCAGCCATCCGCACGAGCCGGTGAGTGAGGAACTTTACCGGACGCTGGAATACACCGCGCATATTGCGCCGAGCTTTTCGCTGCGCGGGGGGACTCGCGAAATCCTGCGAGGCATCATCGCGCGAGGGCTAGGGCTGCGGTGATGCAATTTGCGGAGATCCTAGAGCCGTTCGAACGGATGCTGGCGGACACTTTTCCTCCCGCATGTATCCGGGCTCTTGAGAAGGGCGGTGATTGGCAGCCTGCCTGGGCTGCGGTTGAGCAATCCGGCTTTCTCAATGCGCTTGTCGCGGAAGATCGCGGCGGGTTCGGCCTTGGCTGGGATGCGGCGGGCACGCTGTTCATGGCGCTGGGTCGTCATGCGGTGCCACTGCCTGTTGGTGAGAGCGTAGTCTTGCGCGGGCTGCTTGCGGCCCAAGGCGACACCATTCCCGAGGGGCCGTTGCAGCCAGCAGGCGCGCCGGAAACGCTGGATGCCTTGTGGCGCGGAGGCGCAGTCGGCACGCCGGTCACTCTTGCTTCAGGGGAAACGCGCGTGCAACTCGCGCTGGTCTATGCCGCGCAGATCGCAGGTGCGGCGGAACGGGTGCTCGAGATGAGCATCGCCTATGCCAATGAACGGGTGCAATTCGGGAAGCCGATCGGACGCCAGCAAGCGGTTCAGCAGCAGCTTGCGGTGATGGCCGAGGAGATGATCGCCGTTCGTCTCTCGGTGGAGCTCGCGTGCAGCGCTGGCGAACCTGACCTGCTCTGCACCGCATCAGCGAAATCCATCGCCAGCCGTTATGCGGCCTCGATCGCAGCAACCGCCCATGCCGTGCACGGCGCAATCGGAATTAGCGCGGAGTACGACCTCCAACTCTACACTCGGCGGATGCAGACGTGGCGGCTCGCTTGCGGCGGGGAAAGCCATTGGGACGCGGTTATTGGCGAGGCGGCTTTGGCATCGAACGACACGGTATTGGACTGGGTCCGGCGCAGGCTCCACCGTTAGCCGCGATCGGCAAAAAATTTCGCTCAAACCCGCACAAAACGGGCATTTTTTGCTATGCTGCAAGCCGGAGAAGAGGCCAGAGCTTTCGAAACACAAGGATTCCGCAGGGTCACTTGCGAATCAGCTGTTCGAATAAGGCCGGAAAGAGGACGATATGGATCTCGATTTTACGCTTGAAGACGAAGCATTCCGCGAGGAGGTGCGCACGTTTCTAGCTGAGAAACTGCCTACGCGGCTGTCCGAAAAGGTACGCACGGGCAAGCACCTGACCAAAGCGGACATGGAGGAATGGCACGCGATCTTGAACGAGCGCGGCTGGCTCGCGCCGCATTGGCCTGAAAAGTATGGCGGGACCAATTGGACCGTGATGCAAAAGTTCATCTTCGAGACGGAGACCGCGCTTGCTCACGCGCCGCGCGTGGTGCCTTTCGGCGTTTCCATGCTTGCACCGGTGCTGATCAAATACGGCACGGAAGAACAATGCCAGCATTACCTGCCGCGCATCCTCGATGGCACGGATTGGTGGTGCCAGGGCTATTCGGAGCCAGGTGCCGGGTCAGACCTCGCTAGCCTGAAAACTCAGGCTGTGCGCGACGGTGATCATTACATCGTCAACGGCCAGAAGACCTGGACGACGATGGGTCAACATGCCGACTGGATCTTCTGCCTCGTGCGCACCAGCAATGAAGGTAAGCGTCAGGAAGGCATTTCATTCCTGCTGATCGATATGACAACGCCGGGTATCGAAGTGCGTCCGATCAAGCTGCTCGACGGCGATTATGAAGTGAACGAGGTCTTTTTTACCGATGTGAAGGTTCCGGTCAGCAACCTTGTCGGCGAAGAGAACAAGGGCTGGACCTATGCCAAGTACCTTTTGACCTACGAGCGCACTGGCATTGCCGGCGTTGGCATGTCGATGGCCGCATTGGAGCGCCTGAAAGAGGTGGCAAAGACCGCGCAGCGTAATGGCAAGCCGATCGGCGAAGACCCGTTCTTCGCAGCGCGCCTCGCCAAGCTTGAAATCGACATGGAGAATATGAAGACGACGAACCTGCGCGTGCTTGATGCAGCGGGCCGCGGGGTACCGACCGCGGAAAGCTCCATGCTCAAGATCAGGGGTACGGAAATCCGGCAGGAAATCAACGATCTGATGGTGCGTGCAGCGGGCCGTTATGCGCAGCCCTTTGTCGCGGAAAGCTTCGAGGAAGGTTACAATGGCGAACCAATAGGCCCGTCATGGGCAGGCCCGGTCGCTTCGCAATATTTCAACAATCGCAAGCTTTCGATCTTCGGCGGCTCCAACGAAGTCCAGCGCGAGATCATCACGAAGGCAATTCTGCAGCTTTGAGCGCGGAAGGGTAAGGGTTAGGAAAAATGGATTTTTCAATCGGCGAAGACCGGCAAATGCTGGTCGACACTCTCTCGCGTTATCTGGCAGACAGGTTCCCTTGGGAAGTCCGCTCCGCAGCGCTTGAAAGCGAAGAAGGCTTCAGCCGCGACGTCTGGGCAGGGCTTGCCGAACTGGGCGTCCTGGGCGCTCTGTTCGGCGAAGATGTCGGCGGCTTTGGCGGTTCTCCTTTTGATGCCGGCGTCGTTTTTGCAGAGGTTGGACGCGGCCTTGCGCTTGGCCCGTTCCTTGGAACTCTCATGGCAGGCAAGCTGCTGGAAGCGGCGCGTGAGGAGGACACTCTTGCAAGCGTGATCGGCGGCGAAGCGATCCTCACTTTTGCAGATAGCCGAGCGGTCAACGAGGACGGCAGCATGGCGCCTGCAGTGCAGGCGGCCCATGCCGGCGATGATTGGCTGCTGACCGGCACGAAAGGCGTGGTTGAATATCTCGGCAGCGCCGATCTCGTGGTCGTCACAGCGCAGGTTGCTGAGGGCGAAGCAGCCTTTCTCCTCGATCCGAACACTGGCGGCGCGCATGTGCGCGATTACAAGCTGGTTGATGGCGGCGCAGCGGGCGAGCTTGTGCTCGAAGGCGCTGAAGCCAGGCGCTTGCGCGGCGTCGATGCGGACGCAATTGCTGCAGCACGGGCGCTGGGCGTGGTCGCAACCTGCTGGGAAGCGGTGGCGGTTATGGAAGTGCTCAGGGACACGACACTTGATTACCTGCGTACCCGCAAGCAGTTCGGCGTTCCGATCGGCAAGTTCCAGGCGCTTCAGCACCGCATGGCGACAGTCGCGCTTGAAATCGAACAAGCGCGCTCAGCAGCGATCAATGCAGCGGCACGCTTCGGTGAAGACCCTGTCATACGCGACAAGTTCGCTTCAGCGGCGAAATACACGTGCGGCAGCGTCGGCCGTCTGACGGCAGAAGAAGCGATCCAGATGCATGGCGGGATCGGAATGACATGGGAATTGCCCCTGTCACACTTCGCCAAGCGTCTTACCATGCTTGGGCAGGTGCTCGGCGATGAGGACGAGCATCTCGCGCGCTATATCGAACTGAGCCGCGAGGCGGCCTGACTTCTGAGTAAGGGGTTAGCTATTGGGCCCGGTGAGCGAAGGCTTGCCGGGCTCTTCCGCGCTCCTATCCAGCTCGCGAAACTGGCCATAGCTGCCACCGTGATACAGCAGCGGCGGATGATCCTTCGTATCAAAGCGGTTGACTTCGCCCACGAGGATCACGTGGTCGCCACCATCATATTCGTGGACAAGCTGGCATTCGAAGCGCGCCGCGAAATCATTGAAAAGCGGGGAACCGCGCTCGCAGTGATCCCAGTCAAGCCCGGCGAACTTGTCTTCGCCGGAGCGCGCAAAACGATCCGCCATATGTTCCTGACCCTCAGCCAGGACATGCACCGCGAAATATCCGCTATCGCTGAACGCCTGACGCGAGAGGCTGCTCTTGGCGAGGGACCACAGGACCAGTGGCGGGTCGAGGCTTACGGAATTGAAACTGCTGGCAGTCACGCCAATCGGTTCGCCGTTTGCATCGCGCGTCGTGACGATGGTCACGCCCGTCGCAAAAGCCCCCAGCGCCTTGCGAAAGGCACGCGCATTTTCGATTCCACTCATTGCGGCGAGCCCTATGCGGATTTAGTCGCCAACTCAATCGCTCCGTTTCCGGCGCAGGCATGGCTATGCAACCAAACGCCCGGTGAGGCATTGTTGAAGCGTACAAACGCCTGACTAGGGCTATAACAGCTTGACCGCTCTGATTCAGGGGAGGCGGGATATGCGTGATTACGAACAAAGAAGACAGGCTGTCGGCGAGATGCATTTGCGCCGCTGGCCGCGGCTGCGGGTGCCGTCACAAGTTGTTCAATGGGTGTTGAAGATTGACGATGAGGAGCGCGAGGAAGAACTCGCCATCATCGAAGCCGCAACGCAATCGGCAGCAGAGGCCGACAATCCATCGCACCGCAGCGGGCAACTGAGCGAAAATATTCACGTAACCTGGGAAAAGCACAGCGAAGGCACCAGCCTGACGATCTTCTGTGCTGAGCAGGATATTGCCGCTTTCCTCGATCCTGGATCGAACGAGGAACTGCAGGCAGCGCTGGACTGGGCACAATCGGTTCCTGGCAGGATCGTACGCTGCACCCGGATATGGATTGCACAAGATGATGCTGCGGTCGAAGCGATCCTGCCGCAGCTTGACCTCAACCGTCATGAGCTTGTGTCCACCCATATCGGCAAGGAAGGCGAGCGAGCGATCCGGATCTGGTCAGATTTCCGAATCAAGGATGACGGGTTTGGCCGTCTCCTGGTTGCCGCGAACGGAGCTGAGCCCGGCGAGCTGACGCGGCAGGTTCAAAGGCTGCAGGAACTGGGCAATTACCGCAATCGCGCGCTTCTCGGGCTTCCGGTCGCGCAGGCATGCTGGCCCAAGCTCGACGATGCCGAACGGCGCTTGCGTGACCTGTCGACCCGCATCACCAATGGCGAAGAGACAGACGATGCCTTGATGGGTGCCTTGTCCTCACTGTCGCTTGAGCTAACCGCGATCGCATCGGAAATCTCGTTCCGGATGGATGCGACCAAGGCCTATGCGCAGCTTGTCCATGAACGTCTGGAGCAGATAAACCCGCGCTCGATCGAAGGCTTTGCATCGCTGACCGACTTCACTCAGCGCCGTTTCCGTCCGGCGATGAGTACCTGCGAAGCGACCACCGAACGGGTGCGGCAGCTCGCGCTGCGCGCCTCGCAGCTTTCGTCCCTGCTGCGCGCGCGGATCGAAACCAAGATCGAGAACCAGAACGCCCAGCTGCTGCGCTCGATGGAACAGTCCACTTCGATGCAGGTCCGCCTGCAGCAATTGGTCGAAGGCTTTTCCGTAGTTGCCTTGAGCTATTACCTGATCGGTCTTGTTGGTTATCTGTTACCGCTCCTGCCGCTTGAACGCATTGGGCTGACCAAGACCAATGTCATGGCGCTGCTGGTTGTGCCGGTCGTGGCGTCAATCTGGATCGGCATGCGCCTGCTTCGCAAACGCCTGTTTGCGGAGTAGCGGCTGCTTTTCAACTTGTCCTGACGATCATAAGTGTCCAGAATGGTGGACGCATGGCTCGTTTTCCCTTTTCAGCCATCGTCGGACAGGACGAGATGAAGCGCGCGCTGCTGATCGCGGCGGTTGATCCGGCGATTGGCGGCGTGATGGTGTTTGGCGACCGCGGGACGGGCAAGTCCACCGCCACCCGCGCGCTGGCCAGCTTGCTGCCTCCGATGAGCGTGGTGGAAGATTGCCGCTATAATTGCGAGCCGGATCAGACTGGCACCTGTCCCGATCCCTGCACCTCGAAGCGCAGCCGGAAAGCTGCAGTGCCGTTCGTGGACATGCCATTGGGAGCGACGGAAGATCGCGTCGTCGGAGCGCTCGATCTGGAGCGTGCGCTTAGGGCAGGCGAGAAAGCGTTCGAGCCGGGATTGCTGGCCAAGGCGCATCGCGGTTTCCTCTACATCGATGAGATCAATCTGCTCGAAGACCACTTGGTTGACCTGCTGCTTGATGTGGCGGCATCAGGCGAAAACGTGGTGGAGCGCGAAGGACTTTCAGTCCGGCACCGGGCGAAATTCGTGCTGATCGGCAGCGGCAACCCGGAAGAGGGCGAATTGCGACCGCAATTGCTCGACCGGTTTGGCTTGTCGGTTGAAGTGCGCACGCCGAACAGCATCGAAGACCGCGTGGAAATCATGAAGCGCTGCGCAGCGCAGGCGGACGATCCCGAAGGTTTCGCCAAGAGCTGGCAGAAGGCCGATGAAGATGTCGTCAGACAGATTGCAAGCGGCCAGCGCAAGCTGGCAAAGCTCGCTGTACCGGATGGCGTGCTTGCCGATGCCGCGAGGCTTTGTGCGAAAGTCGGCGTTGATGGCCTGCGCGGTGAGCTCACTTTGATGCGGGCGGCGCGGGCACAGGCTGCCTTGAGCAAGGCGAGGTCTGTTACGCGGCAGCATCTGATTGAAATTGCGCCCTTGGCACTGCGCCACCGCCTGCGCCGCGATGTCCTCGACGAGACGGGCTCGACTGTCCGGATCGAACGCGCTGTGGCAGAGCTGTTCGGGTGATGCAGGACGGGGCCAGCCATGCCCCGCAGGATGGTCCATCGGGCGGCCCATCCGTCGATCGCTTGGCAGATGCCGCCCTTGCTGCGAGGCTGTTCCTGACGGCGCCGCAATTGTTCGGCGGCATTGTCTTGCGCGGCGATGGTCCCGCGCGCGATCACATCCTCGCAGCGCTCAAGGAGGGTTGCGAGGCCAAGCCGTGGCGCCGATTGCCGGGCCATATCGATGATGAGCGTTTGCTGGGCGGCATTGATATTGCGGCGAGCCTGGCGAGCGGAGCGCCTGTGCGCCAGACGGGGTTGCTCGATGAAGTGCGAGGCGGCGTCGTCTGCGTACCGATGGCGGAACGGATGCGTGACGAGCTTGCCGGCAAGCTTGCTCAGGCGATGGATTCGGCGGACGACGAGACCGCCTTCGCGCTGGTTCTGCTCGACGATGGCCGCGAACCGGACCAACGTCCGCCTGCCAATCTGACCGATCGCACCGCATTTGTGTGCGACCTGGCTGCGGCGCAGCTGATCGATCCGGCGACGTTGCCCCTTAGCACTGTGGCCCATCGGCTCGAGACGGCGAAACCTGCTTCAGATGCGCAACTTGCTTCCTTGGCCCAGATTGCTGCGGTTTTCGGGGTATCCTCGACGCGCCCGCTCATATTTGCAGCTCATGCGGCGAGAGCTCATGCGGCGCTTGAAGGGCGCATGGCAATCGAGGATGAGGACCTTGCGGTTGCAGCACGCCTTATCCTTGCACCGCGTGCCACGCGTCTGCCGCCAACGTCCGAACCAGAGCAGGAAGGGTCCCCTCCCGAGCCGGACAAGAATCAGCCGGGCGAAACGGAGGCCTACAGCCATCAGGCGCATGATGCACCGCTTGAGGATGTGATTCTGGACGCCATGTTGGCTTCCATTCCGGAAGATATTCTCGCGGCGATTGCAGATGGGAGAATGCAGCGCGGTGCAAGCGGGGGCGGCGCGGGGAATCGGACGAAATCCAAATTGCGGGGACGGCCGCTCGGGGCAAGGCCTGGTATTCCGCGCGGCGGCGCAAGACTTGCGCTAATAGACTCGCTGCGCGCGGCCGCGCCGTGGCAGGCGGTCAGGCGCCGTGATGAACCCGACGCAGAGCGCGCGGTGCTCGTGCGCAAGGACGATTTGCGGGTTCGCCGGTTTGAGGAGCGCGCTGGAACGGTCACGGTGTTCTGCGTTGATGCTTCGGGCTCAGCTGCGGCGGCGCGACTGGCAGAGGCCAAAGGCGCGGTCGAGCTGATCCTCGCACAGGCTTATGTCAAACGCAGCGAAGTCGCTTTGATTGCCTTCCGCGGAGAAGGAGCGGAAGTGCTGCTGCCACCGACCCGCTCCCTGACCCGCGCGCGGCGCGCTCTGGCTGGTTTGCCCGGAGGAGGCGGAACCCCGCTCGCAAGCGGGATTACGACCGGGCTGCAACTTGCTGAAAGCATCGCTTCGCGCGGGCGTACGCCGTTTCTCGTTTTCCTGACCGATGGCAGCGCGAACATCGCCGCCGATGGCACCCCCGGACGCGGTCAGGCGAAAGAGGATGCCGAACAGGCGGCGAAGCGGTTCGCGCGCTCTGGCGTCGAAGCCATTCTCATCGATATCTCGCCGCGCCCGCGCGCGGATGCCGAGAAGGTCGCCAAGGCCATGCGGGCACGCTACTTGCCCTTGCCCATGGCGGATGCGGCGGCTCTCGAACGCGCCGTTACTGCCGCGCAGCCGCAAATGGTCAATGCATGAGGCGCGCATGAGCAGGCCGCTCGATTGGGAGCGTGAAGGGCGCATCTGGCCCCATCGCGCGGCGAGCAGTTTCGTCGAAGCGAACAGCCTTCGCTGGCATATCCAGCGGATCAGGCCGGGCGATGCACCTGCGCCGAAATTGCTGCTGCTTCATGGAACAGGCGCCTCGGTGCACAGCTGGCATGGGCTCATGCCGAAACTGGCTGAGCGATTTGATGTCCTTGTCCCCGATTTGCCTGGCCATGCCTTTACCAAAGGCAGACCGCGCGGCGGACTGACACTTGGCGGAATTACGGGCGCACTGTCAGCCTTGCTTGAGGTTGAGGGGTTCACGCCCGACATGATCGTCGGTCATTCGGCCGGTGCGGCGATCGCGATTGCCTGGGTGCTTTCGCACAGTTCGCAAATTCCGCTGGTCGGGCTGAACCCTGCCATCATGCCATTTCGCGGTCCTGCCGCGCAGGTGTTTCCGGCGATGGCGAAGCTGTTGCTCGTCAACCCGTTCGCACCGCGCATCTTTGCCCGGATGGCCAAGGTTCCGGGCGAGGCTGCGCGGTTCCTGCGCCGTTCAACCGGTTCGCGGACCGATCCGGCAAGCGAGGCATGTTATGCGGCTCTGTTTGGCAATCATCGCCATGCCCGCGGCGCGCTCGAGATGATGGCCAATTGGGATCTGGAGGACTTGAAGCGCAAGCTGCCAGAGGTGGCGAGCCCAGTGCTGCTGGTTCATTCGAGGCAAGACAAGGCGATCCCCTTGTCAAGCGTGGAACAGGCGGTGACACTCCTGCCCCGGGCAGAACTCGAACTCCTTGGCGGGCTAGGTCATCTCGCGCATGAGGAGGACCCGACAAGGGTTGCGCAGTCAATTCTGGGCTTCGCTCAGCGGCAGGGTGTTCTTGAAGCAGCGGTGACGCAAGAAGCCCTATGATCGAGAACTTCACCGAGAATTTTGGCTGGATCGAGATCGCGTTCTTTTATTCGATTGCGCTCGGCTTTGCCGCGCAACAAGTCTGGAAGATGGATCGCGAGATCAAGAAGGACAAAGCAAAGGCGGCGGCTAAAAAGGCGGAGGAAGAGGCGGCCAATTCCTCTGAGAAGGACCAGACTCGTGAAGGCTAATCGCCGCGCGGCATTCGATATGGCAGCATGAATTGCACCACCGGAGATTTGAAGCGGTTGAGATCGAGGCTCTCTTGGACCGCGACCACTCGTTCGCCCAGCAAGTCTGTTTCAAGTTCCGAACGCGAATAGAACGGCGTATCTTCCCACGTCCTGATAACTGATGCGCGACTGCTGTCAGACCGCGTCCGCCGATCGACCTGCCATGCGCTGCGCGGTAAAGCGGCGACGGGCGCAATGGCCTCAGCGCTAGCGGTGCCGTCCCGCGCAAAGCGCAAGGCGCTTGCGAAACTGGAGCCATCGCGCCTCACGCCTTCGTAGCAAACCACCGCCCCACTTGAACAATGCGCCCGCGACCAGTGCCAGATGCGGAAGCCCTCTTCGAGCGACTCGGAGCCGAAATTGGAATCAAGATAAGCGCTTCCATTCCAGCTGAAACCAGGCTCCTTCATGTCCACTTCAATATGCGCGCGCGGAGACAGACAGTGCCAGCGATGCTTCGTCCCGGGATCGAGTGCAAATGCGGTCGGGTTGACGATTTCCGGGATGACACGGACTGTCCCGCGCACAGGCCTGCGGAACGGATTGAACAGCCGCTTGTCCCGTTCTTCAATGGTGATCTCCAGCGCCTCTCCCGTCCAGTGGATTGAACTGGGGCCGATCTGAAGACTGTCGGCAGCTTGCGACACCGCATCCCGCTTGCGTTCCGTCATCGCCCAGCGCGCTTTGGGGCCGTATAGCGCCACATTGAGGCAGGCGTGGTTGAGCGGATCGCGGCGACCGCTGCGCTTGTAGAAAGGCGAAAAGACCGAGCCGATAAAGGCGATGATCGTCAGGGCGTGCTGGCCGTCTTCGCTGATTGCATCGACATACCACCAGCCGTAGCCGCCGGGTGGAATCTGGGCGTCGAAGCGCGGTCTTCCATCAGGCTGCGGGCTGCCTGCAAGCCGGATAAGGCCGCCATCGGGACTCCAGCTCCCGGGTGTGTCGCTCCGCCCGCGCAATAGAGCCAGGGGATCTTCGTGCGCGCGGCCTGGCGCCGGAAGGACGCCGCCCATCCGTGCGAGGCCCGTCCATAGATTGCTCCGCCGGTCGAGGGCGAGAGCGTCTCGAACGCGTTCGGCGTCAGCAAGTGATGCGGGAGCGGATCTTCCAGTCTGAGACCGCACCGCTGCGCGCTTCGCATCATCGCTCTGGTGCATTGATCTTTCTCCTCGGCTGAATATTCGTGGGTGTCGCCATTGGCTGGTGCGTTGACGATGATCTGCAGGCGCTCGCGACCAGTTGCCAGTTCAACGCCCGAACCAGCATCGCGATCCAGAGCGCAGATATAGATGCTGGGATCGGCCGGCGGTTTGCCTTCCGCGATGTCCTGGAACTCATCGATGTAATCAGGCGAGAACATCACGTTGTGATGGGTCAGCGCAAAGCCGCTGGTTTGTGCTTCGGCAAGCCAGACGAGCGCTGACAAGGATCTTTCCCGCTCGGGAGTGGGAGCGACTGACTTTGACGCCTTCGGGCCAAAGCAGCCGCGCGCCAGGGCATTTGGATCACAATTCGCAACGATTTTATCGCACCCTATGCGTTCGCCGTTAGCCAGCGAAAGTGCTGGTGTCCCATGCGCGGCATGGGTCAGGATGGCATCGACTGAGGCCTGAAAATGGTAGCGAACACCGTGCTTCTCGCCGAGCGCCTGCAACGCCTTCGCGAGGGCATGAATGCCTCCGTCGATCAGCCACACGCCGCGCTGTTCGAGATGTGCGACCAGACTGAGCGTACCCGGCGCTTCAAACGGGGATGAACCGCAATAGGTGGCATAGCGACCAAACAATTGCTGCAGACGCGGATCGCTGAAATGCCGACCAAGCACGTTCCATAGTGAAGAGAACGGCCGGATCGCGAGTTGATCGCTGAGCCGCCCCAGGCCGATCCGCCACGAAAGGGCGAGCGGCGTCGATGGCTTGCTTGCGCGCATGAAACTGTCTTCAAGCACCGCATAGGCGCGCGCGGCAGTCTGGCTGAAGGAGCGAAACTCTGCCGCGGCCTTGGCTCCTGCGAACTGACCGATCGCATTCTCACTGCGCTGCTGGTCCGCAAACAGATCGAGATGTTCGCTGTCATTCCAGGCGTGGCGCGCAAGGACCTCTGCCTTTGTCAGGATCACGTGATCCTCGAGGCGCTCGCCCGCGTGTGCGAAGACATCATCGAACACGTCGCGCATGGTGAAGACTGTGGGACCAGCATCGATCTCTGTGCCGCTCACCGCGATACGGCGCGCTTTCCCACCGGGCCCAGCTTCCTTCTCGAACACCTCGACTTCGTGGCCTTCCAACGCGAGCGAGACAGCGCAGACAAGTCCGCCAATTCCCGCCCCGATGATTGCCACTTTCACTTGCTCACCACCTTGCCTGAAAAATTCCGCCGTGCTGCGCACAATTCCGTTTTATTGACCTTTACATATCAAGTGTCCACAAGATTGGACATATGAAAGAGTCTCAATTGCCAAAACCTCTCACCAAGAGACAGGTCTGGAGACTCAAGCGGGTCGCGTGGCGCAATCGGGTATTTGCCAGCCACAAATTCCAGAACTGGGCAGCCCGCACCCCGATAGTCCGTTTGATTGCGCGCAAGCGGGCGCAGCGCCTGTTCGATCTGGTCGCCGGGTTCACGTACACGCAGACGCTTCTGGCAACAGTCGAGAGCGGCTTGCTCGATTCGTTGGGACAAGGGGTTCTGACAGTCGATGGGGTCGCCAGTGCAACCGGCCTTTCGCGCGATGCAGCGGTGCGACTCGTGCAAGCAGCAACCGGGATCAGAATTGCCGAGGAAGTCGCGCCCGGTCACTGGATGCTCGGCGAAGAAGGTGCGGCTTTGCTCAGCAATGTCGGCGTGCGAGCGATGATCGAGCATCACCGCCTGCTCTATCGTGATCTTGCAGACCCCCTGGCCTTGCTCAGGGATGATCGCCAATCCCCGACTGCGCTCTCAGAATTCTGGCGCTATGCCGCGAACGCGGATGCAGCCTCGGAAAGCGCGCCCGATGTCGCGCATTATTCCCAGCTGATGGCGGCATCTCAGACCATGGTTTGCGAGCAAGTCCTTGCTTCATATGACTTTTCAGGAAGCCGCCAGGTCCTCGACATTGGTGGCGGGATGGCCGTTTTTGCAAGCGCTCTCGCACATGCCCATCCGCAGCTGGAGGTCGGGATATTCGATCTTCCCGGGGTGGTGGAGAATGCGGCAGAGCGCCTTGCACAAGACGCAAAGCAAAGCGCGATCGCCTTGCACGGCGGCGACTTCTTTCGCGATTCGCTGCCTGATGGCTATGACACCATGAGCCTCGTGCGGATCCTTCACGACCATGACGACGAGCCTGCGCAGACGTTGCTGGAGGCGATCCGCGCCGCCCTGCCCCCCAAGGGCACGCTGGTGATTGCCGAACCCTTCGCTGACACGTCTGGCGCGGAAGCCATGGGGGCGACCTATTTCGGGCTGTACCTGTGGGCGATGCGCTCTGGTCGCCCGAGAAGTGCACAGGAAATTGAGACCATGCTTCGCATCGCCGGTTTCCGCAGGATCCGGCGAGTCGCGACCTCCCAGCCGGTCATCACAAGTCTGATCGTCGCCTGCGCCTGACATTTAATGTGTCATGTAAGATTGACACTTTAATCTGTTCCTGTAGGAGGACAGTAGGTGGGAATACCTCTGCGGATAAGCAGGGCCCCCGGCCGGAAAGGGGAAGGCCAAAGGAGATGGATGTACTCGCAGTCCTGTTGGAGGCACCAAGGCGACTGGCCGTCAAGCCAGTGACGCTGTCTCCGCTCGGGCCGGGTGATGTCCTTGTCGAGACCCACTGGAGCGGTATCAGCACAGGTACGGAGAAGCTCCTCTACACCGGTCAAATGCCTGATTTTCCGGGGATGGGTTATCCCTTGGTGCCTGGATATGAGTCGATCGGGCGGATCATCGAAACAGGTTTGGATGCGCGTTCGCGGCTTGGCGAATGGGTCTTTGTTCCCGGCGCTTCCTGCTACGAAAATGCACGCGGATTGTTCGGCGGAAGTGCGCGCCACTTGATCGTTCCGGCCGCGCGATCCTTCCCTATCAGCGAATCGTTTGCCGAGTCGGGCGTGCTTGTTGCATTGGCTGCAACCGCTCATCACGCGCTTGCGAGCGGCGATTTGCCGGAATTGATTGTCGGGCATGGCGTGCTCGGCCGTTTGATGGCTCGCCTGGTCATCGCAATGGGTGGCGAAGCGCCGACAGTTTGGGAAACAGCTCCGGCCCGCCGTAAAGGTGTGCAAGGCTACAAGGCGATCGCACCTGAAAGCGATGAGCGCCGCGACTACGGCATCATCTGCGATGTCAGCGGCAGCACGCAGGTGCTTGATGAACTGGTGATGCGGCTTGTACGGCAAGGCGAGATCATCCTCGCAGGCTTCTATTCCAGCCGCGTCAATTTTGCGTTTCCGCCCGCTTTCCAGAAGGAAGCGCGACTTCGCATTGCGGCGGAGTGGGGTCCCAAGGACCTGACCGCCACCCTTGCGATGATCGAAAGCGGCGCACTCTCGCTCGAAGGCCTTGTTTCCGATGTGGAGCCGGTTGCGAAAGCGGACGAGGCTTATCCCAAGGCGTTTTCCGACCCAGACTGCTTGAAAATGGTGCTCGATTGGAGGGATGCCGCATGACGATGCTTGATAGCCAGGCTGCAAACGACGCGGCGCTGCGCGAAGAGGCGGCGATCGAACCTGATCCTGTCCACACCGGCGAAGTGAAGTCCGAAACGCAGGTCATCGCGATCTACGGCAAGGGCGGTTCCGGCAAGAGTTTTGCCTTGTCGAACCTCAGCTACATGATGGCGCAACAAGGCAAGCGCGTACTGCTGATCGGCTGCGATCCGAAGTCGGATACCACCAGCCTGCTGTTTGGCGGCAAGAGCTGTCCGACCATCATAGAGACCTCATCCAGGAAGAAGTTGGCGGGTGAGGAAGTCACAATCGAAGATGTGTGCTTCCAGCGCGATGGCGTCTTCGCGATGGAGCTGGGTGGACCCGAGGTCGGTCGCGGTTGCGGCGGGCGGGGGATCATCCACGGGTTCGAGCTGCTTGAAAAGCTCGGCTTCCACGAGTGGGGCTTTGACTATGTTCTGCTCGATTTTCTCGGTGACGTGGTGTGCGGCGGCTTCGGCCTGCCGATCGCCCGCGACATGTGCCAGAAAGTGATCGTTGTCGGATCCAACGATCTGCAGTCACTCTATGTTGCGAACAATGTGTGTCACGCGGTCGAGTATTTTCGGAAAATGGGGGGGAATGTCGGCGTTGCCGGCATGATTGTGAACAAGGATGACGGCACCGGCGAGGCGCAAGCGTTCGCCAAGGCGGTCGATATCCCTGTTTTGTGCGCGATTCCGGCGGACGAGGATATCCGCAGGAAATCTGCCAATTACCAGATTATCGGAATGCCAGGTGGCGAGTGGGGAGGGCTCTTTGAAGAGCTTTCCACCAACGTTGCCGAGGCGCCGCCGCGCCAGCCCGTTCCCCTCGACCAGGACGGACTGCTTGGTCTCTTCTCTCCCGAGGACACCGGAGGCGACGTTAAACTCGTCCCGGCGACCCAGGCCGATATGCGCGGCGGCATTTTTGAGCCCAAGCCATCGCTCGAGGTGGTTTATGATGAGGTGTAGCGGATGACAGACTACGCCGCCCAGACTGGACGCGAGCGCGACCGCATCGAATTGGATGCGGGCGGAGCTGTGACTGATTCCGGGGCGGGTTGTCATGGCGGCGCCGACACCATGCGCGAGGCGGCGCGCAATGCTGGCAAGAGCGAAATTCTCGATCGCTATGCTGCGGATTATCCGGTCGACCCCGAGCGTGGACCGCACGACCAGCCACAAAGCATGTGCCCGGCATTTGGCTCGCTCAGGGTTGGCTTGCGTATGAGGCGGACTGCGACTGTGCTGTCCGGCTCGGCCTGCTGCGTCTACGGCCTGACATTTACTTCGCATTTTTACGGCGCGCGGCGGACGGTGGGCTATGTGCCGTTCAGTTCGGAGACGCTCGTTACCGGTAAGCTGTTCGAAGACATCAAGGAAGCGGTCGAGGATCTGGCCGATCCCGATAATTACGACGCGATTGTCGTGACGAACCTGTGCGTACCGACGGCAAGCGGCGTTCCACTGCGCCTGCTGCCTGACCAGATCAATGGCGTGCGCATCATCGGCATTGACGTACCTGGCTTTGGCATCCCAACCCATGCTGAAGCGAAGGACGTGCTGGCTGGAGCTATGCTCTCCTATGCGAGGAAGGAAGCCGAACAGGGCCCGGTTGCCGCGCCAGCCCAGGGCGCTCCTGCCGCTGATGGGCGCCCTACTGTTTCCATGCTTGGCGAGATGTTCCCCGCAGACCCGATGGGGATCGCCGCCATGTTAGAGCCCCTCGGGATCGCACCGGGGCCGGTCGTACCAACGCGCGAATGGCGCGAGCTTTATGCCGCGCTCGATTGCACCGCTGTTGCTGCGATCCACCCCTTCTACACGGCGAGCATTCGCGAATTTCAGGCCGCAGGGCGCTCCATTGTTGGTTCTGCGCCGGTTGGCGCGGACGGGACAGCCGCGTGGCTCGATGCCATGGGAGCCGCCTGCGGTGTCAAGCAGTCGCAGATCGACGCAGCCAAGGGTGCGTTTGTTGGCGCTATTCGCGGCGCGCTCGCAGCCACTCCAATCAAAGGACGCATCACAGTCTCAGGCTATGAAGGCTCTGAATTGCTGGTTGCCCGTCTTCTGATCGAAAGCGGGGCGGATGTTCCCTATGTAGGCACGGCATGTCCCAAGACGCCCTGGTCTGCGCCAGACCGCGAATGGCTCGAAGCCAAAGGCGTGCGGGTACAATACCGTGCTAGCCTTGAGCAGGACAAGGCCGCAATCGAAGAGTTCGGTCCGGATCTGGCGATCGGAACGACCCCGGTTGTTCAATATGCCAAGCAGCGCGCGATCCCGGCGCTCTATTTCACCAATCTGATCTCCGCGCGGCCGCTGATGGGTCCGGCAGGCGCGGGAAGCCTGGCGACCGTGATCAACGCCGCGATTGCCAACAAGGCGCGGTTCGATGCCATGAGCGAGTTTTTCGGCGATGTCGGCAGCGACTATCGCGCGGGTATCTGGGAAGATACGCCGATCGATCAGCCCAAGTTCAAGCAAAAATACGCAGCTCTCAACGAAGCCGCGCGCAAGGCGGCAGAGGCGGTGGGCACGTGACGCTGATCCTCGATCACGGAGTCTTCGTTTTCGTCGCGATCTCAAGTCGTGCGGGAGGTGAGGTATGACCTTGATCCTCGATCACGACAGGGCGGGCGGCTATTGGGGCGCAACCTATGTTTTCACGGCGGTCAAGGGCCTGCAGGTCATCATCGATGGCCCGGTGGGCTGCGAGAACCTGCCGGTGACATCGGTGCTGCATTACACTGACGGTCTGCCGCCCCATGAGCTGCCGATTGTCGTGACGGGCCTTGGCGAGGAAGAGCTCGGTAAGACCGGCACTGAAGGCGCGATGAAGCGCGCGTGGCAAGCGCTCGATCCGGAACTTCCGGCGGTGGTTGTTACCGGCTCCATTGCTGAGATGATCGGCGGCGGTGTCACGCCCGAAGGCACCAACATCAAGCGCTTCCTGCCGCGCACGATCGACGAGGATCAGTGGCAGAGCGCGGACCGCGCGCTGAGCTGGCTCTGGACGGAATTCGGACCGAAGAAGGTTCCGGCGCTTAAGCCTCGCAAGGACGGAGAGAAGCCCAAGGTCAACATTATCGGGCCAGCCTATGGCATGTTCAACATGGCGTCTGACCTGGCGGAAATCCGCCGCCTGATCGAAGGGATCGGGGCGGAGGTCAACATGGCTTTCCCACTTGGCAGCCATCTTGCTGATGTGCGCAAACTGGCTTTCGCAGAGGCCAATGTCTGTCTCTATCGCGAATATGGGCGCGGCCTTTGCGAACTGCTCGAGCGGCCGTATTTCCAGGCCCCGGTCGGGCTCAGTTCAACCACCAGGTTTCTGCGCGCGCTGGGCGAGGAACTCGGTCTTGATCCAGAGCCGTTTATCGAACGCGAAAAGCACACTACGATCAAGCCGCTATGGGACCTGTGGCGTTCCGTCACGCAGGATTTCTTCGCAACCGCGAGCTTCGGCATCGTCGCGAATGAAACCTACACCCGCGGCATCCGGCATTTCCTTGAAGACGATATGGGCTTGCCGTGCGCCTTCGCATTCAGCCGTTCAGCGGGCGTGAAGCCTGACAATCAGGCGGTGAGCGACGCGATCGCGAAGAAAGCGCCGCTGGTCGTCTTCGGCTCTTACAACGAACGCATGTATATGGCTCAGCGGGGCTCGCGCGGGATCTACATCCCGGCAAGCTTCCCTGGTGCTGCCATTCGCCGCCACACCGGAACGCCCTTCATGGGCTATTCGGGTGCGACCTATCTCGTGCAGGAGGTGTGCAATGCGCTGTTCGACGCGCTGTTCCACATTCTTCCGCTTTCGAGTGAGATGGACAAGGTGGCCCCTACACCCTCACGGCTCGAACGGGAGTTGCCGTGGGATTCCGATGCCAAGGACAAATTGGATGCGTTGGTCGAGGCGCAACCGGTCCTGGTCCGTATTTCAGCTGCGAAGCGCTTGCGCGATGCAGCTGAGCGGGCTGCCAGAGCTGCCGGGGAGACGCGCGTCTCCGCCGACAGGCTGGCTGATGCACTCCTCCTGCAAGGAGAGGTATCATGACCGGGCTCACATCGATCAACCAGATTGCCTGCGCGCGCTCATCGCGCCGGGCTCCGACATCCACACTGACCTTGGCCTCGGCTTTAGCCGAAGCTTTTGTGAGTGCGGATACCGAAAGAGGCCAGGTGCCTCTCGCACAACAACCCAAAATGGAGAAACGCTATGAGTGATTCTGATCGCTTCGGCATGCAGACGTATCTCACGCCTGAAGAAGCAAAAGAGTTCCACAAGCTGTTCATGTTCTGGTTCGGGGCGCACACCGCGATTGCGGTCGTCGCTCACTTGCTGGTCTGGGCATGGCGCCCTTGGCTCGGCTGACGCTGGGCTCGGCTCAAGCTGAAACAGCTTTTCTGAAAACTCTCTAGAACAAGGAATTACCTATGTGGAGAACTTGGATGACCTTTGAACCGCGGCGTGTGCTGGTTGGACTTCATGTCTACCTGGCCGTGCTTGCGTTCACGATCCACTTCATCCTGCTCAGCACGGATACCTACAACTGGATGGACGGCCCGAACGCTCGGGCAACCGCTCAGTTGGCGGCGTCAGAATAACGCTTAGCAGTAACAACGAAACCATTTGACTGTGCGAGAGGCGCCGGTCGGCCTTTGCTGGCCGCGCCTCAACAGTCAGATAGCTAAAACACAGTTCCCGTCTCTGCAGGCGGGGGAGGATAGGGCTATGGCGCTCCTCAGTTTCGAGCGAAAATATCGTGTGCGTGGTGGCACGCTGATCGGCGGAGACCTGTTCGACTTCTGGGTCGGCCCCTTTTATGTGGGCTTCTTCGGAATCGTGACAGCCATCTTTGCGACATTGGGGACGGCGCTGATTATTTATTCGGCATCGCAAGGCCCGACCTGGAATCCCTGGTTGATATCGATCGAGCCACCTGACCTCAGTTACGGCCTCTCGCTGGCCCCGCTCAAAGAAGGCGGGTTCTGGCAGGTGATCACGGTTTGCGCGATCATCTCCTTTGTCAGCTGGGCTCTTAGAGAAGTGGAGATCTGCCGCAAGCTGGGCATGGGCTACCATGTTCCGTTCGCCTTCGGCATGGCAATCTTCGCTTACATCACGCTGGTAGTGATCCGTCCCGTCCTGTTGGGCGGGTGGCATTTCGGTTTCCCTTACGGGATCTGGAGCCATTTGGACTGGGTCTCCAACACCGGCTACCAATATCTGCATTTCCACTACAACCCGGCGCACATGCTGGCGGTTACTTTCTTCTTCACCACCACGCTGGCGCTTGCCCTTCACGGTGCGCTAGTCCTTTCCGCGGTCAATCCGCCGAAGGGGGGAGAGGTCAAGACGCCTGAATACGAGGATACGTTCTTCCGGGATCTTATCGGATATTCGGTCGGTACGCTGGGTATTCACCGCGTGGGCTTGCTGCTCGCGCTCAATGCCGGCTTCTGGAGCGCAGTTTGTATCGTCATCAGCGGCCCCTTGTGGACGCGGGGTTGGCCTGAATGGTGGACCTGGTGGCTCAACCTGCCGGTCTGGTCGTGAGGAGGATTGATCGATGATACGCTATCAAAACATCTTCACTCAGGTTCAAGTGCGCGGTGCGCCGGAAATGGGCGTTCCGCTGCCACCAGGCGATGAGGACCGCATCGAGCAGACCACGTTCAGCCACATCATGGGGACCATCGGCCAGGCACAGCTCGGCCCGATCTACTTGGGATGGACCGGACTTGTCGCTCTCGCTTTTGGCGCGTTTGCCATCTTCATTATCGGCATGAACATGTGGGCCAGTGTCGACTGGAACCCGATCCAGTTCGTCCGCCAGCTGTTCTGGCTTTCGCTGGAGCCGCCGGGCCCGGAGTATGGTTTCTCGCCCTTCGTCCCCTTGGCAAAGGGCGGATGGTGGATCCTTGCAGGCGCTTTCCTGACCATCGCGATCATCATGTGGTGGGTGCGAACCTACCTCAGGGCGCGGGCGCTAGGCATGGGCTATCATGTCTGCTGGGCGTTTGCCTCGGCCATCTTCCTTTATCTCGTGCTCGGTTTCATCCGGCCGATGATGATGGGCAGCTGGTCAGAAGCGGTGCCGTTCGGGATCTTCCCGCACCTGGATTGGACTGCGGCTTTCTCGATCCGCTACGGCAATCTGTTCTACAATCCGTTCCACGCGCTATCGATCGTGTTCCTCTATGGCTCGACGCTGCTGTTTGCGATGCACGGCGCGACGATCCTTGCGGTTACGCGTTACGGCGGAGAGCGGGAGATCGAGCAGATCACTGATCGGGGTACTGCGTCCGAACGCGCTGCGCTGTTCTGGCGCTGGACCATGGGTTTCAACGCGACGATGGAATCGATCCACCGTTGGGCCTGGTGGTTTGCAGTACTCTGCACGCTGACTGGCGGTATCGGCATCCTGCTGACCGGCACGGTTGTCGATAACTGGTATCTGTGGGCGCAGCAGCATCAATATGCACCCGCCTATCCAGACACTGGCGTGGCCGATCCCATGTCAGTCGCACCAAGCGGAGGAGAAGCACAATGAGACTGTCTTATCTCTTAGTCGCCTTGCTTCCCCTCGCGCTGGGGGCGTGTGAGATTGCGCCCAAGACCTCCAGCCAGAACGGCTATCGCGGCACAGGCATGAACCAGATCCAGGTCAATGACACACTGGAAGTGGCAGAAGTGCCTGCACCGCCTTACGAGCTGCCACCGGCAGGAGAGCGGACAGCAGGTGAAGTCTATGAAAACGTCCAGGTTCTTGCCGATGTCTCGGACGAGGAATTTACCTATCTGATGGCTGCGATCACCGAATGGGTCGCGCCAGAGGAGGGCTGCAATTACTGCCACAACCCGGCCAATCTTGCGTCGGACGAGGTCTATACCAAGGTCGTTGCGCGCAAGATGATCCAGATGACGCAGGCTGTGAATTCCGACTGGAGCTCACATGTCGGCAACACTGGGGTCACCTGTTGGACTTGTCACCGCGGCAACAACATTCCTGAAAATTACTGGTCCGCCATGCCCGCGCCTAAGAGCAAAGGCTTTGCCAACGTAAAACGGTATGACAACACGCCGACGGCCAACACCGTCTATGCGTCCTTGCCGGGCAACTATGCCGACCTGTTTCTTGGGAACCAGGACAACCTCGGCAACATCAAGATTGCTTCCAGGACAGTTTATCCAAGTGAGGCAAACACGCGCAAAACGCCAGATGCAGAGCCGACCTATGCGCTGATGAACCACATGTCCGATGCCCTGGGTGTAAATTGCACCTTCTGCCACAACACGCAGGCCTTCAAGGAATGGTCGCTGAGCACTCCGCAACGCGCATCGGCCTGGCATGGACTGCGGATGGTGGGCGATATCAACGCGAAATACATCACGCCGCTAGCGGGTGTATTCCCAGACAATCGTCTTGGTAGAGAAGGCGATCCCTTCAAGACCAATTGCACCACTTGTCACCAAGGCCAGAACAAGCCGATGGGCGGCTATCCGATGGTCAAGGACTATCCGGCGCTTCAGAGGTTGCCCTCGGAAATTGCTTCGGAAACCATGGCTGAAGCGGTCGCCGATGCGGACGATCCTGCTCAAGGTGGCTGATGGAAAGTCTTCGCCTCCTGCTTGGCTGAAAGGTCAGGCAGGAAGGAGAGGCAAGGGTCCCGGCGCTCTCTTCTCGCGCTGAATTGGGACAGGAACACGCGGAGCGCTCGGTCAGGGCCTCCGCGTTTTTCTTGTCCTGACATCAAGCAGGTGGACGGGCAGTGAGACGATCAGCGGTAGGGCGATCCACCACCAGGCCGCCCCAACCAACGCCGCGCGAAGCCCAAGCAGGATGAAGATCGCGGGCAGAAGCATCAGCGCGAGATCGCGGATCCTCCATCCGCGCAGTTTGAGCACTACAGCCTCCAGTGCGATAACGGCGAGCACGATGTCGACGGCATGGCCGCTTGCGAACAGCCATGTCATCGTATCATTCATGGCGCAGTTCGCGACGGGCTGCCTGAAGCGTTCAACCGAAAGGGCCGTTCAGCTGGATGACTTCCCAGTTCAGCGCGCCGGCAATCGAAACCCATGCGAGATAGGGCAAAAGCAGGACGGCAGCCACGCGCGAGAACCGCCCGCAGTAGATGATCAGGACAGCGATGGAGACCCACAGGAAGGTGAGTTCGATCATGGCCCAATCCGGGCGCTGCACGCGGAAGAACAGTATGCTCCACAGGATGTTGAGAAATGCGTTCAAAGCGAAGAGGCTTATGACCCAGTCTGCTGCACGCCCGCTTGGCGCCTTGCTCCATGCGGTAATGCCCGCCATCGCAGTCAATGCAAAAACGACCGTCCAGATGATCCCGAAGGCAGGGCCGGGCGGTGTCCAGTCCGGCTTGCCAAGTGCTTGGTACCACGGGCCAAGGTCAGTGATGGTGGCGCCCAACACCGCAACCACCAGCGCTGCAACGGATGCAACGGCGGCAGGAAGAATCCAGCTCTTGCTCATATGACTTCAGCGTTACCCCTCGACAGGCTTCAGTCCTAACAGATGGGCGCAATCCTTGATGAAGATGCGAACATGCGCAAGCGGTTTTGCGCGTACGAGCCGCTTGTTCATGTAGGCCTGCCAGGTCAGCTGCTGGACATCCTTGTCGGCGCACATGTCGACAAAGCGCTCACGGCGCTTGTCGCTGGAATACCAGAAGTGCTGCATCATACGCAGGATGAAGAACACCTTGCCATGTTCGCGCATGAAGCGCTTGCGGGCTTGCTTGAGCGCTGCGGGATGGCCGCTCACCACGAACTCATGCCCCGCCTCGGCAACGATCCGCCCGCAGGTCATGGCGTAGTAGATGCCTTCGCCCGAGGCTGGCGCAACCACGCCAGCCGCATCGCCTGCAACGATTACGTCGCGGCCATTGTCCCACTTCTTCAGGGGTTTGAGCGGGATTGGCGCCCCTTCGCGGCGGATCGTCTCACAATTGCGGAGGCCAAAGTCATCTCGCATTTCCTTAACTGCGCCACGCAGCGAGAAGCCCTTGTGGGCACTGCCCACACCCACGCTGGAAGTTGAGCCATGCGGGAAGATCCAGGCGTAGAAATCGGGTGAGAGATGACCTTGATACAGGACGTCGCAGCGCGATCCGTCGAATCCCTGAGGGGTGCTGTCGGGAGATTTGATCACTTCATGGTAAGCAAAGACGCATGGCATCTTGTCGGCGTCTGGAATGTTCTGCCGGGCAACGGCGGATCGAGCGCCGTCAGCTCCGATCACCAGCTTCGCGCGCACAGACCGCATGTCCGACCAACGATCCTCACGATAATGGACGATAGGCCCTCCTGCAGCATCGCGCTCGATATGGTCGAACGTTCCAACCCGGCGTTCTGCTCCGGCCTCAGCAGCGCGTTCGCGCAGCCATTCGTCGAACACATCGCGGTCGACCATGCCGACAAAACCGGTATCGCCTACCGGCATGTCCACAGCTCTGCCTGAGGGCGCAACCATCCGGGCCGAACGCGCCTGCGCGACAAGCAATGAGCGCGGAACATCGAAATCTTCCAGCAGGCGAGGAGGAACCGCCCCGCCGCATGGTTTGATCCGGCCGGCGCGATCGAGCAGCAGGACCTTGTGACCCATGTTTGCCAGGTCACACGCCGCAGTGGCGCCGGAAGGGCCTCCGCCCACTACGACCACATCATATTCTTTATCGGTCATGCTTCAGCAACCTCTCTTGCAGGCGGAACTTGATCAGGCTCGTTAGACGACTGGGCGGGTATTCTGGCGGTCGCGCGTACGGCAAGGATCGCTGCGACAACAAACGCCGCCGCCTCCAGCGCGAAGATGATCTGGAATGCATCGGCGTCCTGGCCCTGCGCCGTGCGAGCGAGGTCCACGCCAAGCGCGCCGAGCAGTCCACCAAGGCCAAAGGCTATCGCCTGTGCTGCGCCCCACACGCCCATGCGTACGCCTTCGCGGGTTCGCTTGCCGGAACCAGCGAGCCCCATCATCGCGCCGATTGCAGCGACCGCGAATGCACCGTTGCAGAAGCCGAGTGCAAAGACATTGGCTTCGAGTGGCCAGCCGGGACCTGTTCTTGCCGCGATGACGAGCCCGACCAGCGCAAGGCCAGAGCCGAGGCATCCTGCAACAATCCAGTAGCGCAGTTCAGACGGCAACCGTCCACCAAAGGCGCTGCCGCCAATGCCGGTGACAATCATGCCGAGCAACACGCCGCCATGCTGGATGCCAGCAAGGCCGGTGGATTCGCCGGGCGTCATCGCGAAAACAAGCCCAGCAAACGGCTCCAGGATCAAGTCCTGCATCGAATAGGCAAGCATCGAAACGAAGATGAAGGCGGTAAAGCGGCGCGCCGCCTTTTCGTGCCAGATCTCTTTCAAAGCCGCCCGGAAATCGGGTGGTGGTCCGGATTCGCGCTCAAAGCCCACAGGAAGCGATTGTTTTTCGAGGCCCCACATCGCGAGTATCGCGACGAGGAATGCGCAACCTGCCACTCCGCTTGCCACGAGAGCCAAACGTTGTTCGGAAAATGGATCGAGCACTTGGCTGGTTATGCCTGCGGATACCACGATCCCAGCGACCATCATGATCCAGGTGGTTGCAGCTGCCGCTGCGCGGCGTTCCTTGCGGACGCCAGACGCCAGCAAGGCCAGTACGGTTGTCCCGCCAGCCCCAACACCGAGGCCGATGAGCGTGAAGGCAACAATTGCCAAAACCCGTGCGCCTATCGGGAAGGCGTCCATCATCACTGTCGCATTGACTGCCATCAGTGCGCCAAGGACGAGGGTTGATATTCCGCCGATCACCCATGGCGTTCGCGCGCGGCCCTGGTCAGAACCGTGGCCCCACAGCGGGCGCGAAAGTTGCACAGCATAATGCCAAGCGACAAGCCCTGCAGGGATCGCAGCGGCGAGTCCGTACTCCACTACCATGACCCGGTTGAGCAGCGATGTTGTCAGCATGACAATTGCGCCGATTGAGGCCTGCACTGCGCCTATGCGGATGATTGCGAACCACCCGAAGCCCCTCTGCTCGTGAGAAATCGCCGTGCTGGCCATTAGATATGCCCTCCCAATCCCAAGGCTGCGGCCAGCATACCGAGCACGTAAAGCAGAACGCCGACTGCGTTGTACCAAGGCGCATACTGCGCAGGATTCCTGAGTAGCCTTGGCATTGCGAGGCACTGCGCGAGCAGCAGTGCGCCGACCGTGCCAGCAGATAGCGCGTGCCCCCATTGCCAGAGCAGCGAGATCACGATGACTTGCGGGATTGCCATGACCAGACAGGCAAGTCTTGCTGCCTTGCTCTCCCCTAGGATGACCGGTAGCGAGCGCAGGCCAGTCTGTTTGTCGCCCTGTACCGCCTTGAAATCGTTCAATGTCATGATCCCGAAAGCGCCAATGCTGTAGAGCGCAAGCACGATCAGGATCGGCGCGGACGGCAGGGCCATCGCCATAACCGCTGCGCCGGTAAACCAGCTCAGACCCTCATAAGTGAAACCGACCACCATCGGCCCGATCCAGCCGCTTTGCTTCAAGCGCAAAGGCGGCGCGCTGTAAGCCCAAGCGGCGGCAAGCCCGATCACGGTTGCGATCAGCACCCACAGACCCATGCTTGCCGCGAGCGCGATTGATAGCAGCGTCCAGATTATGGCGATCCTCAGGCCCCAAGTGCCGCCGACGCGGCCGGAGGGAATTGGGCGATGCGGTTCGTTGATTGCATCGACATGGCGATCAAACCAGTCGTTCACAGCCTGGCTGGTCCCGCATACCAGAGGCCCGGTCAGCGCCATGCCAGCAATGATAAAAAGCCAGTTGGCGAGCAAGGGTTCGCCGGAGGATACGACCCCGCACACGAACGCCCAGATCGGGGGAAACCAGGTGATCGGTTTGAGGAGTTCAATTCCGTCCCGCACCGCCGGGAGTGGCGCAGGCGGAATCGAGGCAACCGAGCGTGACATACTGTCAGGCTATGCCTGACAGAGGCTAGCGTCAAATTCTTTTGACAGTCTTGACTGTCATGCGAACCGAAAGGGCCCTGCAGGCCGTGTTCAGTCAGTGTCGTCGGACAGATTGCCGAGACCGTATCGATGCAGTTTTGAATATAGGCTCTGACGGCTGAGACCGAGGATTTCAGCTGCAGATGCGCGGTTGTCAGACGTGTATTTCAAAGCGGCTTCAATGCAAAGCCGCTCAATCAGGTCTGTACTCTCGCGCACGATTTCCTTGAGCGACATCCGCCCTACCAGTTCGGTCAATTGCTCTACGGAACGGGGCAAGTCCTGCGATACCGGGGGTAAATCGCGGATCCGCCTTGCAATCGGCCGGATGACGTAGCCAGTGAATTGCTCGTCGTCTCCAACCCGCACTGCTGACAATTCGACTGGCTCCCCATCATAGCTCTCGCTTGCGCCGACCACGGTCGTGACATTGCGGGCCATCCCCTGTTTGGACAGCTGTCCTTCGATGAGTTCGAGATCGATGCCGGGCCGGCCAATCCAGTCTGACACAAGATTGCCCCGGAGCTGCTCTGCCCCTGCGGCGCCAACCAGCTCGACAAAGGATTGGTTGGCGACAACAATCCTCCCTTGAATGTCCGCGATTGCGAACGCGTCGGGCATCGACTCGACGATATCCAGGAGTGTCGCGGTCTCGCCGCTTAACGCGGTGTCTCCCGTGTACAGCCTTACCAACAGCAATTGCTGGCCGCGCTGCCTGAAACCGGTGGCTGCCAGCGTCACGTCACGTTCGCCGCCTGCGGTTGCGACGGTGATCGGAGACACGTTGTCAGAAACGAGAGCTGATCCAAGAAAGGCGATCATGCTTTCGCGAGTTGTGCGATCGAAGAAGCCGAACAGCCGTTTGCCTGTCACACTCCCCGGCTTGGCGCCAAGGATCGTGTGTGCAGCGGAATTGGCTTCCTGGATCTGGTTGCTGGCCGTATCCACAATCAGCACCGCTTCCGACGACTGCTCGAACAGCACCCGGTAACGGGTCTCCAATTGGCGAAGCCGCATATAATCGCGCTCCAGCGATTGCTGCGCTTGCAGCAGGCGCTGTTGGAGCAAGGCAGACTCGCGCAAGTCACGGCCAATGGCGAGATGCTTCTCGCCCCCGGCAAGCGGGACGAGCACATATTGGACGGCGATATTTCCCGCTTCGTGCGTGTGATTGATGTGGCGCCAGTGCTGCGTAACACCTTTGCGCGCAGCAGCCAGCATCTCAAAAATCTTGGGCCTGCTCTCAACTGTAGCGATTGCTGCGAGGTCTTGCCCGATCCAATTGTCCAATTCAGGGAATCGGTCTGGGTTGGCGCTCGCATCGAGGATCTGTCCGCTGTCATCGAGTACCAGCGTGACATCACCGAGGATCATCGCAAGCTTCGATGCCGCTTCGGCGTCAAGCAGCTCAAACAGGGCGGGAAAATCCGCAAACGGCTGCTTGTCTTCGATGTTGTTCTTGCGCGTAAGCACTGGAGACCTTGTTGGTTAAGCAGTGGGAGGGACGCGGTCTTCGCGTTCCATTATCCTTTCAGCCAGGGCTAAAGCGGATGTCGCATCCGCCGCCGTCCCGTCTGCGCCACATTGCTCAACCAAGTCCGGATGGGCGTTGACCATCCGTCCTCCAATGATGACTTTTGTTGTCGGAGATTTTGATACACTTCGAATTGCCGTAATAAGATCTTTCAAGGTTGCGCTATGGCAATCACAACTTACGGTCAATCCTACGAGGTGGAAGTCATGATCTGCCACGATCTGCAGCAGTTCGCGGCGCTGAGGCTCGAGCAGGACTTCGCTGCGCCAGCCAGCCTGTGCGAAAACCTCTTCGACCATTAACGCGCCAAAACTATGGGTTTCGCCAGGAACAGGCGAAAACAAGGCACTGGGAGGATTGGGGCGTCCCTTCGTGGAGCCTGAGGTCACCCGCGAAACTTCGCGCATCACTTCCTGCAGCCTCCACAAGCCCATGGTGACATCGACAAAATCGCAAGCGTCGCTTTCCCACAACTGCCCGAGTCGCCGCGCGGAAGGAGCGAGCAAGTCGACGAAGATCGATTCGATCCGCACTCCGCGATCCAGAAACTTCTGCACTTCCTGCATCAATTCGTCCGCATCCGCAGCCAGCGGCAGCGGTGCGAATCGGGCAGCTTCGGCTGGTTCGATGGTTGTTTGATGAGTTCGGCTTTCGGTCGATTGCGCTCGCTCAATCTCTGAATGCGCTACCATCAAGCGGGGGATGATCTGGCCTTCAATAAGCCCGCTCAGCGCAGCGCCCCGGGCTTTGTCCGATGCGGAGTGAGCCCCGTTATCGTTTGAATTAATGCTGTTTTTCTGGATCGGATAAGCGTGTCCGTTGGCGCGTGGTTTTTCTCCACCCGTGCCGTTTGCTGAATTGGTCCCAGTCGCCGATGCCATTTCAGACACTCCAGTCTGTGAGCGGCGCGGATCGCGTCAAACAGGTCGTCCATCGAAATAGACCTGCTCTCCTGACCTACGCCTTATTGCACTCAATAGCAAACGAAGTAGTGTCAAGTAAATTTGTCGTCCAGAAAGATTGACACTTCTATGTCCAAAGGCGTAGGCAGTCTGTGGGAGCCAACGGAGGTGAATGCGTTTGGCATGAGAGGGGCGAAGCTAAGGTCTCAGCCTGAAGGACAGGCACTACAGGGGGGCGCGTCTGCCGCTCACCCAGCGATGAATCGCAGCTCAATTTCCGCGTCCTCGAAGTTTCAGCTTTACACTCCCGAGCAACGCCGCCGCCGCGACGCGTCGCGCTGGACACTGATCCAGGGAATTCTGGCGCCAGTTCAGTTCGTCATCTTTCTTGCGAGCCTCGCTCTCGTTCTGCGCTATCTGTGGACTGGCCAAGGGATGTGGCTCGCGGACGCGTCAGTCGTTGCGAAAACGCTTGCGCTTTACACGATCATGATCACCGGAGCGATCTGGGAAAAGGACGTGTTTGGCCAATACCTGTTTGTGCCCGCGTTCTTCTGGGAAGACGTCGTCTCGATGCTGGTGCTGGCCCTGCACACAACCTACCTCGTCATGCTGTTCGCTGAATTCGGCACTGCCGAGCAGCGCATGTACACAGCGCTCGCCGCCTATGTCGCCTATGTCGTGAACGCCGGGCAATTCCTCTGGAAGCTTCGGGTAGCGCGGCTTGAGGCAGTCAGCGCTGGCAATTCAGGAGAATTGGCGGTTTCGGGATGAGCGCTACTCTTACCTCGAAGCCTGCAAGCGCAGGCTGCACTGATAAAGTGCTCGCTCGCGATGATCGTCCCGTCTTGCGGGAACGGGGCCAACGTGAGGTTTTCTGCGGTTTGACCGGTATCATCTGGCTCCATCGCAAGATGCAGGATGCGTTCTTTCTTGTGGTCGGCTCGCGCACTTGCGCGCATCTGCTGCAGTCCGCTGCAGGCGTGATGATCTTTGCAGAGCCGCGCTTTGCCACCGCTATAATCGAAGAACGCGACCTTGCTGGTATGGCGGACTGCCAGGACGAGCTTGATCGTGTGGTCGGGCAGTTGCTTGCTCGCCGTCCTGACATCAAGACGCTGTTCCTGGTTGGATCGTGTCCGTCTGAAGTCATCAAGATGGATCTTGCCAAGGCGGCGCAGCGGCTTGGGCGCGAACATGCCGGGGCGGTGCGCATCCTCAACTATTCCGGCAGCGGCATCGAGACGACTTTTACTGAAGGCGAAGATGCTTGCCTGACGTCACTTGTCCCTGAAATGCCAGCGCAGTCACAGGACGCGCCGCAGCAGCTGCTGATGGTTGGCTCGCTGCCCGACATTGTCGAGGATCAGTTCCTGCGCCTGTTTGCAGAGCTCGGCATCAGAAATGTCGGAGTACTGCCCGCGCGCAAAGCCGCTGATCTGCCGCCAGTCGGACCTAACACGTATTTCCTGCTCGCCCAGCCATTCCTGGGTGAGACGTCGAGGGCGCTCGAAGATCGCGGAGCCAAGCGGCTCAACGCGCTCTTTCCCTTTGGCGCTGAAGGCACGACCGCCTGGCTCAAAGCGGCGGCTGACGCGTTCGAGGTCGATGAAATGCATTTCAATGCAGTAATCGCAAAGCCGCGCGAACGGGCCAAACGTGCGATAGAGCACAGCCGGGATCGTCTCCATGGCAAGCGCATCACGTTCCTGCCGGATTCGCAGTTGGAAGTGCCTTTGGCACGGTTCCTTGCAAGCGAGCTGGGCATGCAGCCGCTCGAAGTCGGCACGCCTTACCTCCACAGGGGACTGCTTGCGCATGAACTCGAAGCGCTGCCGGCCAATGTCCTGCTGTCCGAAGGTCAGCATGTCGACAAGCAACTCGATCGGGTGCGTGCTGACAGGCCGGACCTGACAGTATGCGGCCTTGGGCTGGCCAATCCGCTGGAAAGCGAAGGTCTTTCCACCAAGTGGGCGATTGAGCTCGTCTTCTCTCCCATCCACGGCTTTGAGCAGGCTGGCGATCTGGCGGAACTCTTCGCCCGTCCGCTGCGCCGCCGTGACGTGCTGGAGGTTTAGGCGATGCAGCTTTCCGTCTGGACATATGAAGGCCCGCCACATGTAGGGGCGATGCGTGTCGCCACCGCGATGGAAGGGATGCACTACCTGCTCCACGCGCCGCAGGGCGACACCTATGCCGATCTGCTGTTCACCATGATTGAACGGCGAGGCAAGCGTCCGCCCGTCACCTACACGACTTTCCAGGCGCGTGATCTGGGCAAGGACACCGCGCAACTGTTCCAGGACGCGGCACAGGATTGCCTTGAACGCTTCAAGCCGCAAGCGCTGATGGTCGGCGCGTCCTGCACTGCTGAACTGATCCAGGATGATCCTGCGGGTCTCGCGGAAGCCATGCGGATCGATTGCCCGGTGATCCCGCTTGAGCTGCCCAGCTACCAGCGCAAGGAAAACTGGGGTGCTGCGGAGAGCTTCTATCAGGTCGTCCGGCACCTGGCGGATAAGGAAATCCGCCCTGCGCCCCAAGCAGATCGCAAGCCGACTGCCAATATTCTCGGCCCCACGGCACTGGGCTTTCGGCATCGGGACGATGTGATTGAGGTGCGCAAGATACTCAATCGGCTCGGAATCGATGTCAACTGTGTTGCGCCGCTTGGCGCCTCTCCTTCTGACATCCGCGCCATTGGCAAGGCCGATTTCAACATCGTGCTGTACCCTGAGATCGGAGATGAGGCGGCTCGCTGGCTCGAGCGTGAATTCCATCAACCCGCTGTGCGCGTGGTTCCGATCGGAGTCGGGGCAACGCGCGAGTTCATACGTTCTGTCGCCGCTCTCGCCGGGGTCGATCCTTCTTTGGCGCTCGATGACGACCAGTCGCGTATGCCGTGGTGGAGCCGCTCAGTCGATTCCACTTACCTTACGGGCAAGCGCGTGTTCGTGTTCGGCGACGCGACCCATGCAGTCGCCGCGGCCCGCATTGCGGTGGAGGAACTCGGCTTCGAACTCGCAGGGCTTGGCTGCTACAACCGCGAATTCGCTCGCGAAGTGCGCGCAGCCGCGCACAAGTATGGCGTAGAAGCGCTCGTCACGGATGATCACCTCCAGGTCGAAGACGCGATTGCCGAAGCCTCGCCGGAGCTTGTCCTTGGCACGCAGATGGAGCGACACATTGCCAAGCGGCTGGGCCTTCCTTGCGCGGTGATTTCCTCCCCCGTCCATGTGCAGGACTTCCCGGCGCGTCATTCCCCGCAAATGGGCTTTGAAGGCGCCAACGTGATCTTTGATACCTGGGTCCATCCGCTGGTGATGGGGCTGGAAGAGCATCTCCTCACCATGTTCCGCGAGGATTTCGAGTTTTCCGACACGGCTGGCCCTTCGCATCTGGCCGCCCATGCGCCCAAAGCGCCTGCCAATGATGCAGCGGATGCTGCCATCCTGGTGGAACCGGCAGTCGCTGATGGCTCGCTGTGGACTGCAGAGGCGGAGCGCGAGCTCAAGAAAATCCCGTTCTTCGTCCGCGGCAAAGCGCGCCGCAACACGGAAGCCTTCGCTGCACAAGAGGGCCGCTGTGAGATCGATCTCGCCACACTTTACGATGCGAAAGCCCACTATGCCCGGTAGCTTCTCTCCGCCAGTGCGTGTCGCGATCGTGACGCTCGACAACCACCTCAAAGGTGCGGTCGAGCGCGCTGACGCGAAGCTTTCGAAGTCGAACATTTCCGTCAGCCTTCACGCGGCATCGGATTGGGACCGCGATCCTCACGCGCTTGAAGCAGCCAAACAAGATGTCGCGGGCGCAGACATCATCATCGCGACAATGCTGTTCCTCGATGACCACATTCGCGCAATCCTGCCTGCGCTCGAAGAGCGGCGCGAGGATTGCGATGCGATTGTCGGGCTCATGTCTTCTGGCGAGATCGTCAAGCTGACCCGGCTCGGCAAATACCGAATGGATGCGCCCACTAATGGGCCTCTTGCGCTGCTCAAGCGGCTTCGCGGATCGAAGACGGCCGGTGCAAGCTCTGGTGCAGGGCAGATGAAGATGCTGCGGCGCTTGCCTAAGATCCTGCGCTTTATTCCGGGTACGGCGCAGGATGTGCGCGCCTATTTCATGACGCTGCAATACTGGCTTGCCGGATCGGAAGAGAACGTCATCGCGATGGTCCGCGCCTTGATCGACCGCTATGCTGCCGGCGATCGTCTGACCCGGCGCGGTATGACCAAAGCGCAGCCGCCGATCGAATACCCTGAAAACGGGGTTTATCATCCGGGCAAGGACCAGCGCATTTCCGAGAGCTTGCGGCTGATCGCGCGCAACAAAGGCAAAAACGGCACAGTCGGCCTGCTGCTCTTGCGCTCATATCTGCTTGGCAATGATGCAGGTCATTATGATGGCGTCATCAAGGCAATGGAAGCGGAGGGGCTGAAGGTCATTCCGGCGTTTGCGAGCGGTCTCGATGCCCGGCCTGCGGTTGAACAGTTCTTCATGAAGAATGGCAAGCCAACGGTCGATGCAATCGTCAATTTGACAGGCTTCTCGCTGGTTGGCGGCCCTGCCTACAGCGACACCGATGCCGCCAGCAAGATGCTCGCCGAGCTCGATGTCCCCTATATTGCTGCGCATGCTCTGGAATTTCAGTCGATCGAGAATTGGCGCGATCGTCACCAGGGGCTGATGCCGATTGAAGCAACCATGATGGTCGCTTTGCCAGAGCTTGACGGGGCGACCTGTCCGAGCGTGTTCGGCGGTCGGATGGACAGCCATAATGGGCATTGCAACGGATGCGGGCGCAATTGTGAAGTCCCCGATGCTGGCAATATTCGTGCAATGCAGAGCTGCCCAGAGCGGGCCGAGGCGCTGGCTGCGAAGACTCTCAAGCTGATCCAGCTGCGCAAGTCCGCACGGCAGGACCGCAAGCTCGCACTGGTCATCTTCAACTTCCCGCCCAATGCCGGTGCGACCGGCAGCGCCGCGTTTCTGGCGGTATTTGAATCGCTCCACATCACACTCAAGCGGCTCAAGGCTGAAGGGTACGACATTGACGTTCCAGCCAGTGTCGATGCGCTGCGCGATGCGATCCTGAAAGGCAATGCAGAGCGGTTTGGAACCGATGCCAATGTTGCTGCCCGCATCAGCGCGGACGACTATGTGCGTGGGCAGTCAAACCTCGACGAAATCGAAGCACAGTGGGGGCCGGCTCCCGGCAAGATCCAGTCCGATGGTTCGCATATTCAGGTCCTCGGCGCACAGTTCGGCAACGTCTTTGTCGGGGTGCAGCCGGGCTTTGGCTATGAAGGCGATCCGATGCGGTTGCTGTTTGATGGCGACTTCGCACCGACGCACGCTTTTGCCGCCTTCTACAACTGGATCCGCCGCGACTTCGGCGCTCACGCAGTGGTGCATTTCGGAACGCATGGCGCGCTGGAATTCATGCCGGGCAAGCAAACCGGCCTGTCTGGTGATTGCTGGCCTGAGCGTCTGCTGGGTGATCTGCCGAATTATTATCTATACGCTTCGAACAATCCGACCGAGGGCCTTATTGCCAAGCGCCGTTCTGCGGCGAGCCTTGTCAGCTATCTGACGCCGCCTCTGGCGCAGGCAGGGCTCTACAAGGGTCTTGCTGAACTGAAAGTCAGCGTGGATCGGTGGCGCGCGTCCGAAAGAAGTGATGAACGCAACCAACTTGCGGCGCTCATTGCAGAGCAGTGCGACACTCTCGATATCGAGATAGGCGAGATCGGCGATCTCAGCGCTCGGCTCTACGAGCTTGAGCGGACCCTGATTCCGCATGGCCTGCACGTGTTTGGCGAGCAAGTACAAGGCGAAGAACGCGACGGGTTGATCGCGGCCATGCTTGAAGCAGACCCTGGGACAGAGCGCGATGCGCTCGAGGCCCTGCTTGACCAGTGCGATGAGATGGGCGCGTTGATCCATGCTCTTGACGGCACCTATACGCCGCCAGCACCGGGCGGAGACATTCTGGCCAATCGCGAAGTCCTGCCAACCGGCCGCAATATCCATGGCTTCGATCCTTTCCGGATCCCCTCGCGCTTCGCTTGCGAGGAAGGTGCAAAGCAAGCTGATCGCTTGATCGAGCGGCATGTCGCGAGCGGCGAACCGTTCCCTGAAAGCCTCGCCATGGTGTTATGGGGCACAGATAACATGAAGAGCGAAGGCGTGCAGATCGCGCAGGCCATGCGCTTGATAGGTGCGCGGCCAAGGCTCGATACTTACGGTCGGCTTTCTGGTGCGGAACTGATCCCGCTGGAAGAGCTAGGCCGTCCGCGCATCGACGTTGTCATGACATTGTCCGGCATATTCCGCGACCTGCTACCATTGCAATCGCGGATGTTGGCCGAAGCTGCCTTGCTTGCCTCGCAGGCCAAAGAGCCGGAAGACATGAATTTCGTGCGCAAGCATAGCCTGGCGCACCAGAAGACTCATGATTGCGATCTGGAAACCGCAGCCTTGAGGGTCTTTTCCAACAATGAAGGCGCATATGGCGCCAATGTGAACCAGCTGATCGATGGCGGAGTGTGGGCCGATCCTGACGAGCTCGCGAACGCGTTCGAGACTCACAAGGGCTATGCCTATGGCGTCGATGGCAAGCCGGTCCAGCAGCGCGAGATGCTGCGCAGTGCGCTCAGCGATGTCGAGTTCACCTACCAGAACCTTGAGAGCGTCGAAGTCGGCATTACCGATCTTGATCAGTATGTTGACGGGCTTGGCGGGATCAGCCGCTCCGTCGCACGCGCGCGTGGCAAGGATGCTCCCGTCTACATCGTCGATGCCACGCAAGGCAAAGCCAAGGTACGCACGCTGGCGGAACAGATTGATCTGGAAACACGCACACGCACGCTCAACCCCAAATGGTTTGAAGGCATGCTCAAGCACGGCTTCGAAGGCGTACGGGCGATCGAAGGTCATGTGACGAATACGATGGGCTGGTCGGCTACCACCGGCCAAGTCGCACCTTGGGTCTACCAGCAGATCAGCAACACCTTCGTGCTCGACGAGGAAATGCGAGAGCGGCTGGCCGCGCTCAATCCCAAGAGCTCTGCGCGTGTCGCGAATCGCTTGCTTGAAGCGTGCGAGCGTCGCCTGTGGGAACCCGATGATGAAACGCTCGAAGCCTTGCAGGCTGCAAGCGACGAACTGGAAGACCGCCTCGAAGGCGTGGTCGCGGCAAAATGAGCCGAGAGAGGAAATTTAAGGCATGAACTTACTCGATCCCAAGGCCCGCTTCAGCCAGCCTGACGGCGAAGGATCTGTCCAGGTCCAGCTTGATCCGCGCGACGAGATCAAAGGCGCCAAGGTCTTTGCTGTCTATGGCAAAGGGGGGATTGGCAAGTCCACCACTTCGTCCAACCTGTCTGCTGCATTTTCAAAGCTTGGCCACCGTGTCCTGCAGATCGGCTGTGACCCCAAGCACGATTCGACATTCACACTGACCAAGAAGTTGATGCCGACAGTGATCGACGTACTGGAGACGGTGGAATTCCACTCGGAAGAGCTGCGGCCTGAAGACTACATGTTCGAAGGCTATAACGGCGTGATGTGCGTCGAGGCAGGCGGGCCCCCGGCAGGCACAGGTTGCGGCGGCTATGTCGTCGGGCAGACCGTCAAGCTGTTGAAGCAACATCACCTGCTCGAAGACACAGATGTGGTAATCTTCGACGTACTGGGTGACGTGGTCTGCGGCGGCTTTGCAGCACCCCTGCAGCATGCTGAACGCGCGCTGGTTGTCGCCGCGAACGACTTCGACAGCATATTCGCGATGAACCGGATCGTTGCAGCGATTGGCGCCAAGGCCAAGAATTACGATGTTCGGCTTGCGGGCGTTGTCGCCAATCGCAGCCGTGAGACAGACGAGATTGACCGGTTCAGCGATGCGATCGGCATGAAGCGGCTCGCCCATTTCCAGGATCTCGATGCGATCCGCCGCAGCCGCCTGAAGAAATGCACGCTGTTTGAAATGGAAGAGTCGCCAGAGGTCCTGGCAGCCCAGATGGAATATATCCGTCTCGCGCAGTTGCTGTGGGATGGCGTCGATCCAGTTGAAGCGCGTCCGATGAAGGATCGCGATATCTTTGACTTCCTGGGGTTTGAGTGATGGCCACACACGCACCTGAGCCTTTCAACACAACGCGCTATGACCTGCAGCGCGACAAGCTTGCTGCCTATTTTGACGGCACGGCGCGCAAGGCCTGGATTGACCTGACGTCCGACGCGAAGGTCAGCGGCATTCGTGCAACGGTGCGCGCCGGACGCGAGGAGATGCGCGGGGTCCTCCTGTCGATGCTACCTGAAGACTTGCGCCGGAAGCGTTTGCTCGATGCGGGTTGCGGCACAGGCGCACTCGCTGTCGAAGCGGCATTCCGGGGCGCTGAGATCACAGCTGTAGATGTTGCTGGCGGGCTGGTCGAGATTGCGCAGGACCGCGCGCCGCAATTCCTCGGCCATGGCAAGATCGACTGGCAGGCCGGGGACTTCCTCGATCCGGCGCTTGGCACATTTGACCATATCGTGCTGATGGATTCGCTCATTCACTATTCGCTTGTGGATATGGTTGCCGCCTTGAGCGCGCTCAGCAGGCGTTGCTCAGGCTCGATCGTATTCACCTTTGCGCCGCACACCAAAATGCTCGGCGCGATGCACAAGGTCGGCAAGATTTTCCCGCGCAGCGATCGCTCACCTGCGATTGTGCCGATCGCCGAAACGCACCTGCGGCAAGCACTCGCCCCTCTGCATGACTGGCGCCTCGCACGCAGCGCGCGCGTGTCCAGCGGCTTCTATACTTCTCACGCAATGGAACTGGTGAGGCGTTGATGGCGGCAGGCGAACCCTTCTCTGCCAAGTGGAGCCGGATAGCGATGTCCTGGCTGCCCTTTGCAGATGCGGCCAGCGTGGATTTGCCGCTGGGGCAGTTGCTGCGGCTGGCCCTTTTCCAGGTCAGCGTCGGCATGGCGACAGTGCTGCTCAACGGCACACTCAATCGCGTGATGATCGTGGAACTGGAAACGCCAGCTTGGCTGGTTGCTGCAATGATTGCCTTGCCGCTGGTCATCGCGCCTTTCCGTGCGCTGATCGGGCACCGCTCGGACACGCATCGGTCTGTTCTGGGGTGGCGACGTGTACCTTATATCTGGTTTGGCACGACCATGCAGTTTGGCGGGCTCGCGATCATGCCGTTTGCGCTGATCCTGCTCAGCCGGCCAGACACATTCGCCCTCGGTATCGCTGGGAGCTGCTTTGCCTTCCTGATCACCGGTGCAGGCATCCATGTTACACAAACCGCCGGCTTGGCGCTGGCGACTGATCTTGCGCCGCCTGACAAGCGCCCGCGCGCAGTCGCGCTGCTCTATGTCATGCTGCTGGTCGGGATGATGTTCGCCGCCTTCGTGATGGGCGGATTGCTGGTTGATTACACGCACACCCGCCTGGTGCAGGTGATCCAAGGGGCGGCCGCGCTGACCTTTGTGTTCAACCTGATTGCGCTGTGGAAGCAGGAAGCGCGGCGACCTGAATTCACCAATCGTGAAGATCCCCGGCCAGACTTCTCGACCGAGTGGAGGAATTTCACCGCCGATCCCCAGACGCGCCGGATGCTGATCGCGATCGGTCTTGGAGCAGCAGCCTTTGCAATGCAGGATGCCTTGCTCGAGCCCTACGGCGGCGAGATCTTGTCTCTGTCGGTCGGCGCGACGACGAGCCTTACAGGCGGCTGGGCGCTCGGCACGCTGATGGGCTTTGCGCTTGCGGGCAGGATGCTGGGCCGGGGCTTTCGCGCACTGCGCATCGCAGGTTATGGACTTGCTGTTGGCATCCTCGCATTTCTCCTGATCATGTTCGCAGCGCCGCTGGAGCTTGCCGTTCTGCTGGCTTTTGGCGCGCTTGCAATCGGGTTTGGCAATGGCCTGTTCGCGGTTGGCTCACTCGTGGCTGTCATGGCGCTTTCTCGCGGCGGTGCATCGGGTATCGCGCTTGGCGCATGGGGCGCGGTGCAGGCGACCTGCGCGGGCCTTGCCATTCTGGTCGGCGGCATCCTGCGCGATGTCGTCGCCTATTTCGCGCTCAGCGATGCGCTGGGCACCACTTTGGCAACGCGCGCGTCCGGTTACGGCGCGGTCTATTTTCTCGAAATCCTGCTCTTGTTGGCGACGCTGATAGTGATCGGTCCGCTGGTCGGGCGCGAGCAGCCTGACGAGAATGCAAGCGAGCAAGACCCGTTTGGTCTTGCAGAATTCCCAACATGAGTTTGCGGGAAAGGAAAGTCCGATGGATGATGGCAATATCGTAGGAACACTCGACGTAGCGGAGCTCGCGCTGCTGCTATTTTTCCTGTTTTTTGCAGGATTGATATTCTGGCTACGGAGGGAGGATCGCCGTGAAGGCTATCCGCTCGAGGAAGAGGACGGACGTCTGCTCCCGGATGGGGGCCCGCTCAGCAAGGCACCGACCAAGACTTTCATCCTGCCGAATGGCAAGGGCACTCACAGCGTCCCGCATCCGGACGATCGCGATCCGGTGGATATAGCCGCCAAGCAGCGCGAGCCGTTTCCCGGCTCGCCTTACATCCCGACTGGCAATCCGCTGACCGATGGAATTGGCCCGGCTGGCTATGCGCAGCGTGCCAAGTGGCCTGACCAGGACCGGCACGGCCACAATCGGATCGGCCCGATGTCTGCCAGCGATGCAATTACCATCGCACCGCTCAGCAAGGATCCGCGCGGGCTTCCAGTTGTGGCTGCGGACGGCAAGACCGCTGGCACCGTGCATGATCTGTGGGTCGACCATGAGGAGCATGTGATCCGCTACCTCGAAGTCGATACGGGCACCGGCACTGCTCTTGCGCCGATGACCATGGCGAGGATCTGGGGCGGACGCGTGCTGATCGACGCGATCAATGCAGGCGATTACGCCGGGGTTCCGCAGCTGTCGACAGCGGGTGAGATTACCCGCGACGAGGAAGAGCGGATCGTGGCCTATTTCGGCGGCGGCTATCTCTACGCCAATCAGGAAAGGCAGGAGCCGTTCATATGATGGAGTACGATTTTGAACCGATCCGCGGCTTGCCGGAGGACTTGCCAGCTGACGAGTATGTCGTCTGGCAAGGCGCTCCGGACTGGCGGCTGTTTGCGCGCACTGCGCTCTACACCCGCTGGGTAGCGGGCTATTTCTTGGCCCTTGGTGCATTCGCTCTGGTAAGTGGCAGCATTGGCGGTGCGATTGCGACCGGCCTTGCCGGTGTTGCCGCCATCGGTCTGCTCGCTTTGTTTGCGGTGCTTGTGGCAAAGACCACAGTCTACACCATCACCAACAAGCGGATCGTGTTCAGAATCGGAATTGCTCTCAACAAGTGCATCAACCTGCCATTAAAAGTCATCGGCGCGGCGGACCTGCGCGCGCATGGCGCTGGGTTTGGTGATATTGCTGTCTCGCTGACAGCGGCGCATCGGCTTGGCTATGCAGTATTCTGGCCGCATGTCCGGCCGTTCCACTTCCGCGAACCGCAGCCCATGCTGCGTGCCTTGCTTGAAGCGGAGCAAGTCGCTCGCTTGCTCGCACAAAGCTGCGCAACAGTAGCGCCGCATCAGGCGGGAGAGGTGCTGCGCGATCGTGGTTCCAGCGCTTCGCCCGACGGTCTGACGGAGGCGCATGTATGAGCCACGCTCAAACTCACCGCCACGCGCATGGGCACTCTCACGGGCATAGTCACGAGAACACGGTCCCGCGCGCTGCCCTGATCGCGGCAGTGAGCCTGGTCGTCCTGTCGGTGCTCCTGACAGCAGCCGTGTCCCTTGGCTTTCTGGAGCGTGAGGCCGTCCCCCAACTCGAACGCGAAAAGGCGCAAGTGCAAGCCATCGCATCGCGCGATATTCGCTTCGACGACCGCGAGGACGGCGCAGTCCTTATCTCTGACGCGCATGACGGTTCATCCATCGCCGTTATCGCGACTGAAACTGAAGGCGGCGGCTTCATCCGCGGCGTCATGCGGGGTCTGGCGCGTGAGCGGCGGATGCATGGGATTGGCGCGGAACCGCATTTCGTGCTGACGTCCTGGGAAGACGGCTCGCTCTCGCTAACGGACAGTGCGACCGGACGCATGATCGAGCTAGGGGCGTTTGGCGCCGACAACCGCGCAACCTTTGCAGAGCTCTTGCCAGAGGGAGAGCCATCATGAGCCTTCGGAGATTCGATACACCTTGCTTGATCAGCATCGAGCAAAGTGAGGATCATTTTCACGCCCATGTCGAGCTCGACGGCGATATCTCTATCGAGCCGGGTGACCGCGTGCGTGTGCACGGTGATCCCATTCAGGTCCGCTTCGGGGAGCGGGTTACTTTCAACCGCATGGCCACGGTAACGCGCGCTGGCCCGATTGCCCGCGCATGGACGAAACTGGCGGCCTATCTTGACCTCAAGGAGCTCTACGAGGTCAGCTTCAACCCAGGGAGGGTGCGATGAACGCACACACACCAATCACCCGCGACGACGCCATGGACATGGCGAAGCAGAACACTGTTCTGAGCCCTCGCTTCTATACGACGGATTTCGATGCGCTGGACGCTATCGACGTTTCCCCGGTACGCGCAGAATGGGACGCGCTGATCGATGAGATGATCGAGGACCGCAACAAGCAGCACTTCAAGAAGGATGACAGCTTTACTGGCGCAATCGATCGACTGGAGCCGGAGCTGCGGGCTGAATTCATCGATTTTCTGGTGAGCTCGCTTACTGCCGAATTCTCAGGCTGCGTGCTTTATGCAGAGATCGCCAAGCGCACGAAGAACCCGGATGTAAAACAGTTGTTCAAGCTGCTCGCCCGCGACGAAAGCCGACATGCAGGCTTTATCAATGAATCGCTCAAGGATGCGGGTATCGGAATCGATTTAGGATTTCTGACGCGCACGAAGAAGTACACCTACTTCAAGCCGAAATTCATCTGGTACGCGGTCTATCTGTCAGAGAAGATTGGCTACGCACGGTACATCTCCATTTATCGCCATCTGGCAGCCAATCCCGACAAGCAGATCCATCCGATCTTCAGCTGGTTCCAGGAATGGTGCAATGACGAGTTCCGCCACGGCGAGGCCTTCGCAATGCTAATGCGCGCCGACCCCAAGCTGCTCAAAGGCCATAACAAGCTCTGGGTGCGCTTCTTCCTGCTTTCGGTTTACGCCACCATGTATGTGCGCGATCACAACAGGCCGGTATTCCATGCCGCGCTGGGGATCGATCCGACCGAGTATGACTACAAGGTCTTTGCGATCTGCAACCAGATAAGCCGTCAGGTCTTCCCGGTTGAGCTCGACATCGATGATCCTGCCTTCCGCCGCAAGATGGACGCGCTGCTCAAGGCGGCGCAAAAAATCGAAGCAGGCAAGGATCGCGGTGGTGTAATGGGCGCACTGCAACGCGTTGGCGGAATGGCGGGCGCTGGCCTCAGTTTCGCTCGCCTCTATTTCCACCGTGCCAAGCCCAATGCGCTTCCTGACACGATCCGGCTTCAGCCTGCATGGTAAGCTGGAGCGGCCATATCCTCCCCGTGTTGGTGACGATTGCGATCTGGTTTCTGGCAACCGGCCTGATCGCATGGGTCGACAACCGTTCGCGCACGACCTTTCCGCGCAGCCTTGTGCTGGCGGGGTGCGTCGGGATCGCGGGACTCGGGCTGATCTGGTTATCCATGGCAAGCACTGCCAGCCTTGCGATCTATGCAAGTTTTGCCGGGGCCTTGATGGTTTGGGCATGGCATGAAGTGAGCTTTTTGACAGGCGCTGCAGCAGGGCCGCGCCGCGAGGCGTGCCCCGAAGGCTCGAGCGGGTTTGAGCGCTTCGTTCACGCTAGCATGACGGTTATCTATCACGAGGTAGCGCTGCTGTTGTCCGCCCTGATCCTGATCTCGCTCACGTGGAATGCAGTCAACCAGATCGGCGCAATGACCTTTGCATTGCTCTACGGGCTGAGGCTTAGCGCCAAGCTGTGCATCTACGCAGGCGTGCCCAACACTTACACCGACATTCTCCCGCCGCATCTGGGCTATCTGCGCAGCTATTATGGGGCCAACCGTCTCAGCTCTGCTTTGGTCATCGCCCTGCTTGCAATTGCGGCGGTAAGCCTGTCGCTTGGCCAAGCTGCCTACGGCGCTCAAGCCGGAAGCGCTGAAGCGATCGGCGCGAGCCTGTTGTTTGCGCTCGCTTGCCTTGGATTACTCGAGCATTTCTTTCTCGCTCTCCCATTCCGCGATGGTGCGCTGTGGGGCTGGGCTTTGCCGCAAGCGGCTGCGCGTTCCGGCACAACCGTTTCCAACCGTTCGCCGCAGTCTGCTTCTGCGCAAACACAGATTACAAAAGAGGAAAGCTGAAATCATGGACTTCGACACATTCTTTGCCGACGAGCTCCAGAAGGTCCGCGAGGAGGGTCGCTACCGCGTCTTCACGGAAATCGAACGGCATCGCGGCAGCTTTCCTCACGCGACGCGCTACGTGAACGACGGGACGCAGGCCGTCACTGTGTGGTGTTCCAACGACTATCTTGGCATGGGGCAAAACCCGGTCGTTCTGGAAGCCATGCACAAGGTGCTAGACGAATGCGGGGCCGGTGCTGGCGGTACGCGCAATATCTCAGGCACAAATCACCACCATGTTCTGCTCGAGCGCGAGCTGGCCGACCTGCATGGCAAGGAAGCGGCACTGCTGTTCACCAGCGGCTATGTCTCGAACTGGGCCGGGCTGGGCACGCTGGCGAGCCGCGTTCCAGGTTGCGTCGTGTTCTCTGACGCGCTCAACCACGCCTCGATGATCGAAGGGATCCGCCACTCGCGCTGCGAATACAAAATCTGGGCGCATAACGACCCCGAAGATCTGGACCGCAAGCTATCGGATTACGGGCCTGACGTGCCGAAGCTGGTTGCTTTCGAGAGCGTCTACTCGATGGATGGCGACATAGCGCCCATCGCAGAAATCCTCGACGTTTGCGAGAAGCATGGCGCGATGAGCTATATCGATGAAGTCCACGCGGTCGGGCTGTATGGCGCGCGCGGCGGCGGCGTGGCCGAGCGCGAAGGCCTGATGGACCGGATCACAGTGATTGAAGGCACGCTCGGCAAAGCGTTCGGCGTCATGGGCGGCTACATTGCTGCGTCAACGGACCTTGTCGATTTCGTGCGCACTTTTGCGAGCGGTTTCATCTTCAGCACGGCCTTGCCGCCTGCCGTGGCAGCGGGTGCGTGTGCCAGCATCCGACACCTCAAGCAAAGCTCCGCGGAGCGCGAGCTGCAGCGCGAGCGAGTGGAGACGGTGAGGCGCAAACTCGACATGCTGCAAATCCCGCATTTGCCGAACCCCAGCCACATCATCCCGGTCATGGTGGGCGATGCCAAGAAGTGCAAAATGATCAGTGACTGGCTGATGGATAATCACGGTATTTATGTCCAGCCGATCAACTACCCAACGGTTCCGGTGGGCACGGAGCGGCTGCGGATCACGCCCTCACCGGTGCATAGCGATGGCGATATCGATCGGTTGATTCACGCACTGAGCGACATCTGGTCGCAATGCGAGCTGGCGCGGGGGCAGATTGCTGCCTGAGCAGGACTTGCGAGGCACAGCCTGTAAGGCTTTGAGAGAATTCGTCCGACCTGATTGCTCCCATTGATCAGGTCGGATCGGGGCCCGGACACTCCCTCCGACCGGGCAAGGAAAAGGGCGCGATCCCAGCCGGAGCGCGCCCTTTTTTGCGAAGTGATTTCGCGTAGGTTTACTGCGCGGCTGCTGTCTCGAGATAGGCGATGACGTCAGCCCGGTCCTGCGCGTCCTTGAGGCCCGCAAAGGCCATCTTGGTGCCCGGGATCACGCGCATTGGATCTTCGAGATACTGGAACATCTTTTCCCTGGTCCAGGTGATGCCGCTGTTGGCGTTTGCTTCAGTGTAGCTGAAGCCTTCAACCGAGCCTGCTGCGCGGCCCACAATGCCAGCCAGAGACGGGCCAATACGGTTCTGACCAGGCTCGATCACGTGGCAGGACTTGCACTGCAGGAAAATCTTTTCGCCAGCCGCCGCATCGCCAGTGAAATTGGCGAGGATCGTGCCATCGACAGTCTCGGTGTTGTCAGCTGCCGGGGCGGTCGCTGCTGCCGGTTCGGTCGTTGCGGTTTCTTCAGTCGCTTCTGCCGGAGCTGCTGTGTCGCTGGCAGCTGGCTCTTCGCTTCCGCCACCACATGCTGCAAGCAAGGCAACCGGAGCTAAGGCGCTGAGTGTGAGTGGAAATTTCTTCATATCGATCCCCTTAAGGCATGTCTCAAGAACGGATATTTATCCCGTTTTGACTGGTGTCGAACGCGTGAAACCAGCAAAGGTGCCGGATGCATGAAATTTTTTTTAGTTGTTGTCGAGTGAATTGCTGATGGCAATTGTGGAGAGCGCCACATTGGAGAGGGTCTGGAGGAATTTCTGGAGGTCTGCACCCGGCGCGCTGGATACGTAAATCACGTCATCGTCGCGAACCTGGAAATCCTGTGCGAGGAACAGACCTGCCGCATCGGACATATCCAGCCGGTATATCACCGGGATCTTGCCGTCCTGCCGGCTCTGAACATCGACGATTTGCGATGGTTCTATCGCAGCGGGTTCTTCGAAGCGGAAGACAAATACTCCGCGGATATCGGCGCGGTCATCGCGAAGACCGCCCATCCGGCCCAGCGCCTGCGCCAGTGACAGCCCGGAACCTTCGAAAGGTATTTCGGCATTTCGGGCCACTGCTCCAAGAGCGATAAAGCTGTAGGGCTGGTGGAGCACCGTGACGATATCTTCCGGCCGCAGGGCTATGTTCTGGGCCGGGTCGAGAATGATTGCGTCGAGCGGCATGGTCGCAGCGAGCTCGCCGCGGGCCACACGCACCGATGTCTGCTCGACCTCCTGACTTGGGCCCCCTGCCTGCGCCAGCACATCGAGCAGGCGCTCTCCGCGCGAGGATAGAGGTACGCGTCGGGTCTGCGCGACCTTGCCCATAACCGTGACGTTGTTGGCCTGATTGTCGACGAGCCGCACCAGCACTTGCGGGTCGTTTGCCTTGCCATCCAGACGTCTGATGATCTCGCTCTGGATTTGCGTGGTTGTCCTGCCAGCCGCTGTAACTTTGCCAGCGAACGGAACGGTGATGGCACCTGCTTCATCGACTCGCTGATCAGGCAGTGAGGTTCCTTGTGCTGCACCGCCGTCAAACGATCCGGCACGCGTCAACTGCCCGCCAAACAGGACAGCCGGTGGCGCTTCCCAGATGGTGACGCCTACAACATCGCCGCGCTCGAGGCGTGGAGCGAAGAACTCGGGATCGCCGAACACACGCGCAAAACTCTGCGCATCGCGCGAGGCAGTGATGCGTGCGTTGGTATTGCTGTCGAGTTCCACGACCGCGATTTCAGCTGCCCCATAGGGCTCGCCGTCTGATGAACGCACAGTGCCGGTGCCCGGGCCTGCTGCGCCGAGAGTCGAACACGCACCCACGAGCACCGCGAGCAGGCTTGCCAGCAGAATGCGGGACATTCGATCGAAAGAATCAGGCAACATCACAGGAACTTTTCATACAGGGATTGGAGGCGTGCGCGATAGTTCTCTGGGCTGTACTTGGCTGCTTGCGCGGCACCGCGCTTGACCAGATCAGCCCTCAGGTCTGCATCCGCGTCCAGGGTGCGGATGGCTTGCGTAATCGCTTGCGTATCGTATGGATCGACCATGAAGGCTGCATCGCCCGCGACCTCTGGCAGTGATGAGGTATTCGAGCATATAACCGGCGTATTCAGCAGCATCGCTTCGAGGGCCGGCAGTCCGAACCCTTCATAGAGCGAGGGAAACAGAGCGACCTTGGCGCCGCGGATCAGGCTTACCAGCAAGCTGAACGGTGCATAATCCATGCGAATGATGCGCTTTCGTGCTCCGCGCTGACGGGCCATTGCTGCAATCACAGGGTTGGGTGCATCCTTGTCTGCCCGACGATCATCTTCAGAGCGCATCCCTTCATTGAGCAGGGCGAGCTCTTTCTCGGCTTTCCATGCCTGCGCGCCGATGATGATGAGCGGGGTTTGCACATCGCTTGCGAGATAAGCCTCGATAATGCGCGCAATGTTCTTCTTGGGCTCGAGCGAACCCCAGAACAGAAAATAGCCCTTGTAGTCGAAGCCTGTCACGCCTTCGATTTCGCGCGCGAGTTGATCTTCAGGCTTGTCGCGGTACTTCGCGGGAATTTGAACCGATTGATAGGTATTGGTGATCTTCTCTTCGGGAATACCGACCAGCTCAACAAGGTCCCGTTTGGAATTTTCTGACACAGTAACAATGTGATCGGACTTCTTGCCCAGCAGCTGCATCAGCTTGAGGTAACGCTTCTTGTTGTCGAGCGTCGTGTAAGGCAGGCGCAGGGGCACGAGATCATGCAGGGTGTAGATGTTCGGCCGGCCGGCCAGCTTCACGGGCAAAGGGTATGTCCAGTGCGCAAGGTCGGGCTGATCTGGCAGCCTGATGTTGACCAGCCTTTTCCACACCCAGAACGCCCCTTGCGCGTTCTTGAACACGTCGTTGGAATTGTAGAGCGTGTCGAAATAGGGAAGCCGCGATGAAAAGGTGCGCGTCACAACCCGGCCGGTCACAGGAACCTGCTTCGCCTTGTAACTGAGCGGGCCGCGCAGAGCTTGTTTCGCTCTTTCTAGCAATTCGAGGAACCGATGCTGTTCCACTGGTCCGTCAAAAAACGCGATTTCATTCAGCAATTGGTCGCGCTGGGGCGAACCGCGATTGCCGTAAAGGACAGCCACCTGGTGCCCCAATTCGTGAATCTCGTAGCTGAGATTGCGCGCATAGGTGGCGACTCCGGTGCCTTTCTCAAGCCCGAGATTGTAGCCATCAATAAGGATTGATTTTGTGCCGTTCACCGCGTGCCAGTCCTATGCTGCGATCTGAGAGTTGAGTGCAGACATGGCTGCCTTTGTCTTCGGCCAGTCGCTGAGGGCGCCATGCTGCATCAAGAAAGCGACCATGTCTGACCGCGCTGAACATTGCGCCTCAAAATCAGTCCGGGCCTTGTCGGACAAACGCTCTCCAAACAGACAAGCCAAAGCGCGGATGCGATGTGGCTCAGCTTCATCCGCAATTGACCGGTCTGCGATAGCCATAGCAAGCTTGCCAGCAAGGTCAGCGCAAAGCGCGTCGAGGGTCGGGTGGGTGCGCATCATCGCAAGGCAATCCGACGTCTCATACGGCTGATCGCCTTGCATGAACCAATGGAGCAGCTCGAAATCCGGCTTGGCAGGCGGCTGACTCGCCGCGGGACCGCTATCAGGCAGGTGCATGGCTGCATAATAATAATCGCCTGCTTGCTGCTTGACGACATGCTCGATGTGCGGCCGAACATCTGCCAGCGGCTCACCCAAAGCGACTGACGTCCGGTAAGCGATTTCGCTGTCCGCGAATTCGCCTTGTTCCTTGTGCATATGGCCCAGCTGTGCCCAGTAACTGCGCTGGTAAGGGTAGAACCTCAGCGCTTCGGCGTAGTATTCGGCGGCGCGTTGCCATTGGCGCTGGTCTCGGGCCCAGTCGCCTTGTTGAGCCAGTGCGCGAAAACGTTCATCGGACAAAGCGGCATGCTGTGACGATTCAATCATGCGCGCACGATTGGTCCAGCTCACTGTTTGCGGCTTGGATTGTGAGTTCGCGCCTATCAGTTCCTTGTAGCTTTCGTAGGTCGCTTCGAATTCATCAAACAGGCTGAGCTTGCCGTCGTGCAGAACAGCCCAGCGGTTGCAATGCTCGCGGATGTATCCTGCATCATGCGAGATGATGATCATTGCACGGTCCCCGCGCACCTCGAACAGCTCGCGATTGCAGCGATCGTGGAAGCGCGCATCCCCGACCGCGCCGATCTCGTCGATCAGGAAACAATCAAACTCGATGATCATCGAAATCGCGAAGGCAAGTCGCGCGCGCATGCCTGAGGAATAAGACCGCACCGGCTCGTTCAGATAGGGACCAAGCTCGGCGAATTCCTCTACAAAGGCGAGGTTGCGCTCGAAATCCTGATCGTAGATCGAGGTGATAAAGCGGATGTTGTCAATACCGGTCAGCTGCGGCTGGAAGGCTCCTCCAAATGCCAGAGGCCAGGATACGGCCATGGTGCGTTCGATTTTACCCGAGGTAGGCTTTTCAGCACCGCTGATGAGGCGAATAAGCGTCGATTTGCCCGCGCCATTGCGCCCCAGGATGCCAAGGCGTTCACCCTTCGCGAGATCGAAGTCGATGCCGCGCAGAACCTCCTTCTCCCCGAAGCGCGTCGGGTAGGACTTGTGCACATCGCGCACCTCGATCGATCCCGCGTCGCTCATTCAGGCACCACCCGCCGCGCTACCCACTGCACCATCAACAGGGCGGCGACCGACAGGACCAGATTAAAACTTATGAGATACGACACATCGTAGATCGCGCGTGCCTGCGATCCGAACCAGCCCTCGCGAACAAGCTCGACCCCGTGCACCGTCGGGATCCAGAGCACGATATCCTGCGCGAATTTGGGGAGCGCGGCGACAAGGAAGGCCGCGCCAGACAGTGGAAACAACAGGTAGCTTGAAGGGTGCCAGAGCTTGTCGACGATCTCGCTTTGATGCGACAGTGCCCCCAGGAACACTGCGAGCGCACAGCCAAACCAGGCCAGCAGAAGCCAACCGGCCACTACCGTCAGGAAATCTTCCGGCAAGTTCATCATGCCCAGAGACACAAACACCAGCGCAAGGACGGAAAAGGAAATCGTCGCGCCACCGAATTCCAGCAGGAGCCGTGCGCAGTAAATGTCGAGAACCTTGATGTTGCGATGGTACATCAAAGACAGGTTTGCCCAAAGCGCACCGATGCAGCGCCCCGGCATGTTGCGCCAAAGCAGGACGCTGGAATAGCCCGTCAGCGCGAAGGCGACGATAGGAAGATCGCTACCATGCAAGGTCTTGGTTGCAGTCCACAGTGCAGTCACCCCGAGTGTGAATAGCATGGGCTCAACGAACAACCACAGAAAGCCGATATTATGGCGCCCGTAGCGCGTCAGCATCTCGCGGATCAAAAGCGCACCGATGATCCGCCGGTTGATGGTCAGGCTATCAAAGAGGTCCGACCGGGAGGAGGCAACGCCTTGGTTCAATTGCGATGCTCCCGTATTCCTACGAGAAGCATTGCGATGACGCCCCATGCCAGCAAGCCCAGTATGAAGGTTGCGAAAATACTGCGAATACGGCGTGGGTAAGTCGCGTAATCGGCGAGCGACGGGTCTGAAATGCGCTCGACATAGGCTTGCTGACGCCGGGCCTCGGCCTGCGCATCTTGCAATGAGGCAAGTGCAATGGCGAGCTGTTTCTCGGCAAATTCAGAAGCGAGGGTCAGCTCCTGAAAGCGAGCAGCGTTTGCAGACAGTGAACGCGTGCCGCCAGCGATCTTCCGGGTTTGCGCTTCGATCTCGCCTTCAAGCTGTGCAATCTGAGTGCGCAGGAATGGGATCTGGGAAGCTTTAGGCGTAAACCTCTCCATCTGTTGCAATTGCGTTCGTGCCGATGTCAATTGCTCCTGCATTTGCGCGATGGTTTGCAATCCGATTTGCGCTTGCAGTTCGGGGTCGATGACTTCTTCCGAATCGCGGAAGCGCGCCAGAGCGAGCGAGGCGGCGCGCGCATTCTCACGCGCGTCGAGGACCTGTTTCTCCGAAAAACTGATGGCGTCCTTACGGGCGCGGTCAGAAAGATCGTTCACCAGCGCTTCTGATCCGCGCAGCAAGCGCTCGTTGATCTCTTGCGCATGTTGGGGATCATAAGCCTCGACGCGCAAACGCAGAACGCGCTGGCTTTCACCTGGCTGGACTGAAACCTTACGGGAGAAATACGCGTAAAGATGTTCGAAACTGTTGCCGCTTAGCCAGCCGAACCGGTCCATCGCAAAGACCGTGTCATTGCCATAGGCCTGCCGCACAAAGCCGTCTTCGTCGATCTGGCGCAGGGCTCCACGCGACTGGACATATTCGTTCACCGCGTCGCTTTCATGGCTTCCGCCGGTAATGCTTGATGAGCCAAGGACCGAATCGAGCGGTGAGGTGTCGGGCTTCGCTGTGCTGCGGACGATGATCCGCGATTCGGAGACGTAGATGTCCTCTGCAAGGAGTCCGAAATAGATCGCTGCCAGAAAGGTCGGCAAGGCGACCACAGCAAGGAACAGAGGGCTAACAGCCTTCAAGCGAGCCAGCATGGCGAATTCCGTCTCCCTTGCTCAACCAATTGACCGGCCTCGCTAAAGCACATTTGAGTGATCAGGCAAATGCTGCCTTTTGTCGATTGATGCCAGTATGTAAATCTGGCTGATTGTCGAGCATGTTCAGCCAAGCTGCAAGCTTAGCGAAATGATCGGACCATTGCGGGGCCACAAAGCCGTCAATGGCAGCGAGCTGGCGCCGGTATTCGTCCCCCTTGTTGCAGTAATCCGCAACCGCTGCGGCCCAGGCCTGAATATCATGCGGGTCGAGCAAGGTCGGAATTCCCTGGCCCAGTTCCTCAAAGCTTGCGAGGTTTGAGCCGATCACGGGTATGCGTCGTTCAAGAGCTTCGACGAGCGGGATTCCGTATCCTTCGGCAAAGGAAGGCAGCAATACCGCTCGCGCGCCTGAAATGAGCCTGGCCAAGGAGCGGTCATCAAGATCAGTCTTTAGATCCACGAAGCGAGCAAGCCAAGGCTCGCGCTCCAGTCGCGCCAGCAATTCCTCGCTGCCGCTGCCAAGACTTCCCGCGAACACGAGCCGGGGGGCTGCCTCGCCCATAAGCGCAATCATCTCCTGCCAGACATCCAGCAGCAGCTGAGGGTTCTTGCGCCGCTCAATCGTTCCGACCGAGACGAATTTGGTCGTGGCGCTTTGTTCGGGTTTGCGAATGAGCGGAAGTTTTGCTCCGGCTATCCAAGAAACGAGCAGCGGCGGCATCCCGATGCGATTGTCACGCGCAAACTGCCTCAGGCCCGAAGCCGTCGTTTGCGAATTGGCCACGATTCCGCGCGCATGCTTCAGCGCGCTTTTGACGCGCCCGCGATGTCGGGTTGTTTTGTGTGTCGTGGTCACGTCAGGATCTGTAATCGGGATCAGGTCATGCAGCAGGTAGATCGGCTTGAGCCCGCTTCGGTTGACCCAGCGCCAGTGCGAATCGAGGTCAAAATCGGAATGACCGACATTGATGTAGTAGGCGTCGCGAGTCTCAAGCGCGCGTAAGGGTGCCGCCGTGCTCATGGTCAGGGCCGCCACAAGTTTGCGCCGGAATTGCCAACGAGGAAGATCGAGCGATTGCATCAGCAGGTCGCTCGCTGCGCGATTGAGCATAACCGCCCGACCCCGGATTTGAATGACAGCGATTGCGCGGTGCCCAAAATGGTCGGCGTAGGCATCGCAAACCCGGTCTATGCCGGTTGGATTTGCGCCATTCCATCGGCGGGCGGCGGCGCGTGTCATATCGAGGAAGACAGGCGTCATTGTGCGACCATCGCCAGGTTCTTGCCATTTGCCTCTGACTTCTCAGTGGCACCGAACAAATGCGGCAAGTGTTGCCCTATCTGCGCGCGGGCCTGAGCCAATGCATGGGGCTCGTCGACGTCGATCCACCACGCCAAACCAACGTCGATTGTTGCCGCACGACCTTGATCGGCGAGGACCTGCATACCATCAGAAAGAGAGCCGGACTTGCCTTGTGCAATCGCGGTTTCAAGGGCCTCCAACAGTCCTGAACTGGTGAGGAAGGCCCCGCAGTCAACGGCGTCGTATGGCTCGATCTGCTTGCCGATCTCGATAATCCTGCCGGATTGGTCAGTCTTGACCCATGTGGCATCATCCGGATCGACCAGCTCTGAACTGACGCGCCGATCAATCGCCAGCACTGCCCCTTGCGAAGGGAGCGTGGTTGCGACCAGCGGACGGAGGATTTCACGCGACAGGACATGATCTGCCATGACCAGCGCAAAACGGTCACCGAGAGCGTTCGCTGCCGCAAGAATCGAATGGCCGTTGGGCTTCGTGAAGTCCGGCACCCGTCGCGCTTCGATCGCAACCCCGGTTCGCGTTGCAATCGCCTTAAGCTCTGTCTCGACAAGCTCGGCCTGAAAGCCTGTCGCGACCACGACTCGCATGACACCGGCATCCATGAGTTGCCGGATTGCTATTTCGAGCAAGGACATCCCATGCAGAAGGGTAAGAGGCTTGCATGGCTCTACGCCGCGCAATCGGCTCCCAAAGCCTGCAGCAAGTATCAGCGCGTCCAGAGGTTTGGAAACAGTCAACAGCTACTCAGCCGCCTTGAGCTGACCGACGAGATACTCATCGAGCAGGCGCCCGGCGGTGTCTTCATCCATCTGTTGTGGCGGGTGTTTGCAATAATATGCGCTCGGCACTGTCAGCACGCCGCTCTCGCCGTTGTCCAGGGCGAAACGGCAGAAACGGATCGCGTCCATAACGCAAGCGGCTGCATTGGGACTGTCTTCCACCGAAAGGCGCAGCTCGATCTCGACCGGAACGCCGCCCCATTGCTCGCCTTCGAGGCGCAGGAAGCACAGCTTGTTGTCCTTTTGCCAGGGGACATATTCAGATGGTCCAATCTGGATATTTTCCGCGCTGAGCCGTTGAGCAAGGGCCGCCTGCACCGCTTCGGTCTTGGACGCCTTCTTGCTGGTGAGGCGCTGGCGGTCCAGCATGTTCATAAAGTCCGTGTTGCCGCCAGTATTGAGCTGATAGGTGCGCTCAACTGACACGCCGCGCGCCGCAAAAAGGCTGGAAAGCGTGCGGTGAATGATCGTTGCGCCGACCTGCGCCTTGATATCATCGCCCACGATCGGCAGCTTGCGCTGGCGGAAGCGCGCTTCCCATTGTTGGTCGCTTGCAATGAATACGGGAATGCAATTGACGACCGCTACACCTGCTTCGAGCGCGCATTCCATGTAGAATTCTGTTGCTTCCTGGGAACCCACCGGCAGGAAGTTGACAAGGATTTCAGCGCGCGAAGCCTGCAGGGCCGCGACAATCTCAGCCTGGCTGGCGTCCGGCTGGCCAGACAGAACAAACCCTCTCTCGCCGCCTTCGAGCATGTGATCGGCGACCCCGTCAAGCACACAGCCCTGAATGACCTTCGCACCGGTTGGGGCAACATCTTCGCAGAAAACCTTGGTGTTGTTCGGCGGCGCAAAGATCGCCTCAGCGATGTCCTTGCCGACCTTGCGCGCATCGACATCAATCCCAAGCACGAATTCGACATCAGCAGGGATATAGCCAGCCACCACCGGATGGATCAGTCCGCCAGCCTTGGGGTGGAGCGTATAATGGGAAACCCCTTGCACCAGCGAACTGGCACAATTTCCTATACCGACAATGGCAACGCGAATGGGGGACATAAAACGAACTACCTCTATTCACCAACGGAATAACACCTAGGCGGCTCTCTTCCCTATAGCCATGCACCCTTCATCCATATCGGTGTGGGTGATTATTTCTTGCCAACTAACCGACTGCCACTTCGGCTGAAAAAACGGATTGGCCTGACTGATGTTCCCTTTTAGGTTGAAGTGGTGGATGAACAATAGGGATTCTGACGTGTTTATGGCCCGCAAAGGCAATTCGTCCGGTTTTAATTTCATTTGGACGATCAGGCGCTTACTAAAATCATCCTGTCTGAAACTTTAACCAAACCAAGCCAGAGCTCTTGGCCGAATTGCGCTTGCGCGCGGCCGGTGATCACGCAATGTCTTGCTGATGCCGCTGATTTGCCTCGATTGCCGATACATTCGCCCTCGCCCGAGCGGGATCGGTATGGTCGTACGCCAACTGGTTGAGTATTTGCCCAAATTAGCACCAGAATGGTGCTTTCTTTTCCTGCGCAGTCGCGAGATGCCAGACCCGCTCTCGAGCGATCCTAATGTGCGTGAATTGGAGGTTAGCGCTGGCAGCAACAGCCCGGCAGGAATGTGGCTGCTGCCCCATCTCGTCGACTTGCATGGCGTCGACCTGTTCCATGCGCCTTCAAACATCCTTCCTGCCGGCCTCAAGATGGCGACTGTCACGACGATCCATGACCTCATGTGGTTGACACGGCCAGACCTGTGCAATCCGCGGCTTTGGGGACATGCAGAGCGATTGTTTTATCAGCACGGGATGCGCCGGGCGCTCCGATCCAGCGACGCGATTGTGTCGGTAAGCGAGGCTACGCGGTCGGATATTGCTCACTATTCGCCCGCAGCTGAGGCCAAGACAACAGCAATCCTGTCGGGAGTTTCAGACCACTTCCGCCCGGTGGATCCCAATGCGCCTGATTTGTTGGCCATCGGGCTGGCTGATGCACCTTACATCCTGACGGTCGGGCAGAACGCGCCTTACAAGAACCACGAAGCCGCGCTCAAATCGTTTGCCCGCGCGTTTGCGCAGACGGATATGCGGTTGGTGCTTGTGCAGCGCAGGGGGCAGCGAATGCGCGCGCTTGATGAATTTGCGCGGTCGCTGGGCATTGCGGGCCAGATTCAAGCGATCGAACCAGTCAATGACGAAGCGCTGGTAAAGCTCTATTCCGGTGCTCTCGCCCTGCTGCATCCGTCGCTGTGCGAGGGGTTTGGCATGCCTGTGGCCGAAGCGATGGCGTGTGGTTGCCCGGTCATTACGAGCAATCTTTCTGCCATGCCGGAAGTGGCTGGCGATGCCGCCTTGCTGATCGATCCGACTGACCAAGATGCCATCGCTGCAGCCTTGCAACGCGTTGCCTCGGAACCGGGATTACGTGCCGAGATGAAAGCGAGAGGCTTGAACCGCGCTGCGCAACTCAGCTGGAAGCGCTGCGCTGAGCGTCACATCGAACTGTACCGCGAGGTCCTAGACCGGCGCTAGTGCGCTTGCGCAAGGTCAGCGAGAGTTCGCCGCGTGCGCCGAATGCTGGTCCACAAGACCATATTCAGAATTATGATTTCAAAAAGGAAATACCAGACGGGAGACCCTGCCAGCATCGACAGTGCCAGTGCAATCGTGCGGTAGGGTGCACCAAGCAGGTCACTACCATAGAGCGCCTGTGGACCAAACTGTGTCAACCGCTGCTTGAGTGGCCCTGCCTTGCCTGGTTCACTCAACGCTTGCTCGAGCACAGCATCGCGCGGGACAAGATAGTCCGCGAGCTTTAAATAGGCTTGCCCGAGAGTGGATTGCTTCGACTCAATGCTTTCACATGGCTTGGTCCTGAGCCAGGCAACGCCGTGCACCCAGTCCAGATATTGGCGTTTCTGCGTTTCATAGAAATTGGCCTGGACGATCCGGCTCGCGCCCGCGGCTAAAGCGAGCCCCAGGGCGCTCCAACCCAGTGCTGGCGAAGCGGCATAGGCCAGCATCAGATACAGTAGGATATGTCCAGAGTAGTCGCAGATGCCGTCAAAGATTTCGCCGCTGGGGCTGGCCTTCCCGGTCATCCGCGCGAGATCGCCGTCGGCTCCGTCGAGTACGTGCCATAACGAATGGATAGCGAAGCCAAGCAGCGCCGACCACGGCCAGGCCTGTTGCAAGTAAGCGATCGCGGCGATGACAATCGCTAGCCCTCCCGCAAATGACACCATGTTTGGCGAGACCGGCGTCTTGCTGAGAAGGCGGGCCAAACGCTCGGCGAGTGGGTGGAACAGCATCGCATCGAGCGGATGCTGCGCTGCCCGTATCCGGCCGGTCGCGGTCGCAATATCATCTTTCGGTTGGCGAAGCTCCAGCGACATCGACACTTTCTTTCCCGGATCCGTGTTTCCCCTTGGCTTTCATGATAAAAATCAAGCGGTCAAAGGATCGTAACACCAAACGCTGTCTGCTAGCTATACCGGAACATGCCAGAATCGCCTCCATCGACGATCCTTTTTGCTAGCGAGCGAGCGGCGAACCAATTGGTTGCCGGGGTTCCTGCAGCGGCACGCGCGATTGCAACTCTATCGCAGCATGGGGCAGGAAGTAGTTCAGTCACGGTCGCTGTACCAGGTGGTTGGAAGCCAAGCTCCTATTGTCTGGCTGAAGCGGAGCGGTTGTCGCCAGCGGTCGAATGGCAAGCGCTTGACGCGGCGAAGGTTGAAATTGCGTCGGTCATTTCCGGGGACGCTCTCCAAACACAAGAGCTTCCCCCGAAAACGCATCCCGGTAATACGCGCGGTTATCAATACGAGGGGGCGTGCCCGAAAGAGGCCCAGCAACTGGGTGCATTGTGCACTATGTCGCGCGCGATCATTTCAGCGACTGGCAAGGCGGGCGACGGGATAGTTTCGCGGTATATCAACCGGCCGATCTCGCAGGCTTTGACCGGTCTTGCCTTGAAGAGCCCACACGCGCGACCCGGTCACGCGACGGCGCTCGCAGCCTTGCTGGGGCTCGCCATGGTCGCGGCGCTTGTCTGGGGCGGGACCCCCGGCCTTGTGATTGGTGCAGTACTGTTTCAGCTCGCCTCCATTATCGATGGAGTGGATGGCGAGATGGCGCGGGCGACACAACGTTCGTCTGAAACGGGCGCTATGCTCGACAGCCTGACTGACGCTGCGACCAATCTGGGATTTCTGGCTGGCGTCAGCTTTAATGTCTGGCAGCAGGGCATGACCAAGGCGGCATCGGCGGGCGCGCTCGGCTTCATCGTGCTCGCTTTGGGAAGTGTGATCCTGGGTTTGCAGGCGCGCCGGGCCGGTGGGCCGTTCACCTTTGATGCGCTCAAGCACAAGATGCGCGCCAAGCCTTCGCGCATCAAGCAAGCGCTGATCTACATCACCATGCGCGATTTCTACGCGCTCGCAGCCTGTCTTGCGATTCTGGCAGGCGCGGTGGTTCCTATACTATGGATTTTTGCGACCGTCGCTTGCGGCTGGTTTCTGGTTGTCTGCTTCACCGCAGTATCAAGCTTACTCGCGCGAAACCCACGCAGCCACTGAGCGCGCGTTCTGCGATTGCAATTTTTTCTCATTCGCTCAAGAAGATGCAGCGTTAAGCATACGCCCATGGTGTGCCGCTAGATTGCAAGCAGTTTCGTCAGCCTGAGGGAGAGAGCGACAGAATTGGCCAAAGCTCGTGCCTGTGTTGCGCTGCGCGCGCGATTGCGCTCTGGCATCGTGGCCATGCTGGCAACGGGGCTGTGCGCGTCGTTGGCGAGTGCACAGGATGCCGTGCCGGCTGAGTCGGTTGAAAAGCCTGGGGTTTACGGGCCTGAGGCGCCTGATTTGCAAGCAGCGGCGATGGTCACTCCGGCGGGGATACCAGACGACCTTGCCGATATCGTCGCAATTGCCTTGCAGTCCAGTCCTCTCCTCGCGGCGTCTCAAGCGGCAAGCGAAAGTGCAGAGGCCGATTTGCGCACTGCCAAGTGGCAGCGTTTTCCCAATCTCACGGCTGAAATCCTCAGCACAACTGGCGGGTCCGATATTGCTGACACCGACGGGATCGCTGCCAATATTGCGCTCGAGCAGCCGGTGTGGGCTGGCGGCACCATTTCCAGCGCCATTAATGAAGCTCGTTCCAACGCGGAGGCTGCTGACAGCCGCGTGGGCGTAACCAGCCAGACGCTGATGCTCGATGTCATTCAGGCTTACTACGACACAGCTCGTTTTGACGGCCGAATGGGGGTGCTCATGGAGGGCCTTGCAGACTACGCCGAGCTTTCGGCAGGAATTGAACGCCGTGTTGCTCAGCAGGTGTCGCCAGCGGTGGAACTGGAACTGGCGCGCTCGCGAGTCGCGCAGTTTGAAGCGGATCTTGCTGCGAGCGAAGAGCAGCGCGACATCGCTTACCTGCGGTTGATTGAGCTCGTTGGCGAGGGTATCGCAATGCCGCGCGCCGTGCCCATGAGCCAATCCGCGCTGATCCCGCCAGAATCTCTCGCCGTTGAGGAGATGAAAGCATGCAGCCCCACGCTTGAGGAGCGATCCCATCGTCTCGCTGCTGCGCAAGCAGCACAGGACAATGCGGAGGGCCAGCTGTTCCCGCGGTTGTTGCTGCAGTTGTCGCAGAACGAGTTGACTGGCGCGCGCGCCGCGCTCGTGCTGCGCGCGCAGACAGGCAACGGGCTTTCAAAGCTCTCCAATATTGACCGCACTGAGGCCGATGTCGCGCAGGCCATGGCCGAATTCGCGCAGGCGGAGCGGCAAACCCGAACCGTGCTCCGCCGCCAATATGCGAGCTATCGTGCTGGCCTGAGGGGAGCGGAGGTCAATGCCGCAGCGGCTGAAGCGTCCGCCGCTCTGCTTGCCAGCTATCAACGTCAGTTCGTTGCCGGCCGGCGCTCATGGCTCGACCTTTCGAATGCAGTGAGCGAAGTGATCGGCGCGAGGCTTGCCGCACTACAGAACGAGAATATGGCTGCATCGAGCGCTGCGCTTATCCTGGTCCTCACTTGCCGTTGGCAGCCTCAAGGCTAAGAGGCGCAATATGGACTTCATCAAGGCAGTCGAACGGTATGCGAGAGCGAGTGGCAAGACGCTTGCGCCCGAATGGGATGCAGACCTGCGCGGCCATCCTGCTCTTGACGGGACCGATGCGCCATTCGCATTGCAAAGCGAGCTTGAATGGCCGGAGCCTGAGCAGATTTCGGGCCGACCCCGCGCCGATCAATTCCCCTTGCTGGTGCATGATGAGGCGCATGGCTGGGTTGTCGCCGCGCAATGGGATGACGAAGACACAATGCTGATAGCCGGCGAGCGCGAGCCGCTCGCTTACTCGTCTGCACAGAGTTTCTTTGCGCTTTCACCGCCTGACCCGCTGGCTGAAAATACCACTTCTGCTATCAGCATCTTCATCCGGGCAATCAAGCGCCGCAAGTCCGTGCTGGTGGTGGCTGGCATTGCGACGGTATTTGCCAACCTGCTGGCGCTTGCGGTCTCGTTTTACGCGATGCAGCTCTATGACCGTGTCATTCCTCTCGCGAGCTTTGAAACGCTGCTGGTGCTTACGGTCGGGGTTGGCTTTGCACTGCTGCTTGACCTCACTTTGCGCAGTCTCAGGGCCTTGCTGATCGAGCTCGAGGCGCAGAATATCGACCGCGAGGTCTCCGAATACTTCTTCGCGCGCGCGCAAGCGATCCGGCTCGATGCGCGGCCTCAGGCCGTCGGCACTCTGGCGTCGCAAATCCAGGGACAGGAGCAGATCCGGCAGGTCTTGTCGTCCAGTTCTGTGTTTGTGCTCGCCGATTTGCCCTTTGCGTTGTTCTTTATCCTTGTGATTGCATCGATCGGAGGCGCGGTTGCTATCATCCCGATTGTCAGCTTGCCCATTGCTGTGGGCCTGGCCTTGCTACTTGCCCGGATCATCCGCAACGGTGCGGAGCGGGCACAGGTCAGCAGCAATCAGAAGAATGGGCTTCTGGTCGAGATGCTGGATGCTTCAGAGACTGTCAAAGCCAACCGCGGGGGCTGGATGATTCTCGGCCGCTGGAACCGGCTGCTGCGTCAAATCCATCACTTCGAATACCCTGTAAAGCGCGCCTCGGCGGTGTCGAGTTCGCTGTTCTCCTCGCTCCAGCAGCTTACCTATGTTGCGGTCATGTGCTACGGTGCGTTCCTCGCCGCGACCGGTGAGATCACGACCGGGGCGCTGCTGGCCTGTTCCATATTGGTGGGACGCATCAATGGCCCGCTCGTTGCACAATTGCCGACCCTGATTGTGCAATGGGGCTATGCGCGCTCCGCCTTGAAGATGCTCGACGGCATCCTGCGTCTCCCGCTTGAACCGAGCGCATCGCGCGGTGCGATGCGGCCTGAGAGCCTGCATGGACCGATCACCTTGAAGCAGGTCGGCTTTGCCTATCCGGATCAGCGTCCTGCGATCGAGATTGAGGCCTTGCGCATTGATCCGGGCGAACGCGTAGCGATCATCGGAGGCGTTGGCGCGGGCAAGACGACGCTGCTCAAGGTCCTGGCAGGTCTGTATTCAGCGCAATCAGGCACGGTTACTGTCAATGGGCTCGACCTCGCGCATGTCGCTGAAGACATCACGCGCCGCCATATCGGATATCTCCCGCAGAATGTCCGGCTGGTGCGCGGCACCTTGCGCGACAACCTTACGATGGGGATAGGCGGGCTCAAAGATGAAAGCCTGATCAGCCTCGCCAAGGCTACACGCCTCAATGTGCTGCTGGGCGAGCAGCAGGCCGGATTGCAAACGCTCATCCATGAGGGCGGGAGCGGACTGTCCGGTGGTCAGAGAGCGATCGTCGGGATCAACCGGATGATCCATGCATCCCCTGCCGTCTGGCTGCTCGACGAACCAACTTCGTCGCTTGACCTTGCATCCGAAGCAGCAGTGCTTTCTGCGCTCGATAATGCGATGGGCAAAGACGATATCCTTGTGATGACGACGCACAAGATCGCCTTGCTGGAGCGCTTCTCGCGCATCATCATGATGGTCGGCGGCAAAATTGCGCGTGATGGTCCGGCCAAGACTGTGCTAGAAGAAATGCGTAAGGCCTCGCAGCCATCACCAGACGGGCGCGTCACCACCAGTCTAAGAGCACGGGGCGGCTCATGACGAGGCGGCTCAAACCAGCTGCGATGATTGTCGGCACGATCGCCGCAGCTCTGGTCATGTTCATTGTCTGGTCTCTTTGGGCCGAGCTTGACCAGGTGACGCGCGCACCGGGCAAGGTCATTCCTTTCGCGCGGGTGCAAATCATCCAGAGCGAGCAGGGCGGGGCCATCTCTCAGATCCATGTCCGCGAAGGCCAGCAGGTTGAAGCGGGCGAACTCCTAGTGGAGCTTGACAAGGTTCAGCTCACCGCAGCGGTTGAGGAGGCGCGCGCGAAGGTTGCCGCACTCGAAAGCCGCATGGCTCGTATTCAGGCCGAGCTGTTCAACCGGCCATTGCGCTTTCCCGCCTCGCTCAATGACTTCCCTGAATTCACGGCCAACCAACAGCGCCTGTTTCAACGTCGACGCGCCGCCTTGCAGGCCGAAGTTGCAACGCTGGAGCAGCTGGCGAACCTTCAACAGCAAGAGCTCGACTTGAACCTGCCGCTTGTTGACACGGGCGATGTCGCCATGTCGGAGATCATCCGAATGCGCCGGGCGGTGGTTGAGACACGCGGGCGGATTTCCAGCATTCGCTCGCAATATATCAGCGAGTTGCAGGCCGAATTCACACGAACGGAAGAAGATCTTGCCGGTTCGCAGCAGCAGCTCGCACGCGCTCAGGACAGTCTTGAAGCGGCCTCTCTGACAGCGCCGACTGCAGGTGTTGTCAAGAATGTCCAGTTCTCGACCATTGGCGGAGTTGTGCGGCCCGGTGAAGAAGTGCTCCAGATCGTCCCAATCGGCGAGAAGCTGATCGTGGAGACACGCGTGCCGCCGCGCGACATCGCCTTTGTAAAGACCGGCCAGAGCGCACGGATCAATTTCGAGACTTATGACAATGCGATCTATGGCTCGGCCGATGGCGAGGTCATATTCGTCAGCCCCGATACGCTCACCGAGCAGGCCCCCAATGGCACTGCAGAAACCTACTACCGCGTCAATCTTGAGGTCGATACCTCCACCATGCGGCAGCCCGATGATCGTGATCTGATCGCGCTCCAGCCAGGCATGACGGCGACGGCAGAGATCCTGACCGGCAAGTCGACTGTCTGGGCGTATATCACGAAGCCTATTCTCAAGACCGTCTCACAAAGCATGCAGGAGCGCTGATCGGGTGCCAGCATCTGCTGGCGGCGATGTTCAAACAGCGATTATCGCGAGATTGACGGGTGAGACGCGCTGGCGTTTGACGCATTGGCGCAACACCACGGATGGCAATGCTTGAGGTAACCTGAAACGCTCATGAACCACCCTCAAACTCTATACGACAAACTTTGGGCCGGGCATGTCGTCAAACCCTATGGCGATGGAGAGGCGCTGATTTATGTCGATCGCCATCTCGTCCAGGAAGTATCGAGTCCGCTGGCGTTCGAAGGGCTGAAGGCGCGCGGATTGCCCGTCCGCTGCGTGGATGCACAGTTTGCGGTTGCGGACCACGCTGTGCCGACCACCGCCAATCGCCTTCAGGCGATGACCGGGCTCGCTCGCAAGCAGGTCAAGCGGCTAGAGGAGAATTGCGAGGCATTCGGCATTCCCTATGCTCCGCTTGATGGTGACCATCAGGGGATCGTCCACATCATCGGTCCGGAACTTGGCTTTACCTTACCCGGCGTGACGCTGGTTTGCGGTGACAGCCACACCTCCACGCATGGTGCGTTCGGCGCGCTCGCGTTCGGGATTGGGACGAGCGAATGCGAAGCGGTTCTGGCAACGCAGTGTCTGCGCCAGTCCAAGCAGCGCAATATGCGCGTGAGGCTAACCGGAAAGGTCGCTCCCGGTGTGACTGTAAAAGACGCAATCCTTGCGCTGATCGCCAAGATCGGCGTGCAGGGCGGGGCGGGGCATGCTATTGAATATTGCGGCGGTTATGTAGCTGGATTGAGCATGGAAGAGCGCATGACGCTCTGCAACATGACGATCGAAGCGGGCGCGCGGATTGGCCTTGTCGCGCCCGATCAAGTCACATTCGACTATCTTCATGGACGCCCGTTCGCCCCGACAGGGGACATGTGGGACGCGGCGCTGGCGGCATGGCGCGATTTGCGCAGCGATGATGACGCTCAATTCGATCGAGAGGTGACGTTGGACGTGTCCCCGCTTGCCCCTCAGGTCAGCTGGGGGACGACTCCTGCCGATTGCGGCCCGGTGAGCGGATATGCACCCGATCCCGAGCTGGAAAGCGATACGGAACGGCGTGAGCATGTAGCCAAGGGACTCGCCTACATGGGGCTGGAGCCCGGTCAGCCTTTGTCCGGCCTTGCAATCGACAAGGTCTTCATCGGCTCGTGCACCAATGGTCGGCTGAGCGATATCCGCAAGGCAGCCGAAATAGCCAAGGGCCGGAAGGTCGCGGCTGGAGTTCAGGCGATCGTCGTCCCTGGCTCCATGCAAGTCAAACAGGCCGCCGAAGCGGAAGGGCTCGCCGCGATCCTGGCTGAGGCCGGATTTGAGTGGCGTGAGCCGGGCTGTTCGATGTGCGTGGCGATGAACACTGACCGATTGCAGCCGGAAGAACGGTGCGCCTCCACGTCCAATCGCAATTTCGAAGGTCGGCAAGGTCCGCAGGGACGTACGCATCTGATGAGTCCGCAAATGGCTTCCGCAGCTGCGATTGCAGGGCGAATTGTCGATGTGCGCGAACTTGCAGGGGGGCACTATGCAGAAGCTTGATCGGATTGAAAGCAAGGCAGCGCCGCTGCTGCAGTCGGACATCGATACCGACGCGATCTTTCCGGCGCGCTTCCTGCTGGTCATAGAGCGTGAGAAGTACCGCGAGCACCTGTTTGCGGACCATCGCCGTGATGGGAATTTCGTGCTCGACCGACCGCAGTATAGAGGCGCGCAAATTTTGGTCGGAGGGCCGCGCTTCGGGATCGGATCGAGCCGTGAACACGCGGTCTGGGCGCTCGCTGATTTCGGCATTCGCTGCATCATCGCCCCCAGCTTTGGCGATATCTTCCGCGCTAACTGCTTCAAGAATGGGGTGCTTGCGATTGAACTGGATGGCGAAGCTCTTGTCCGGGTGGCTGAGGCGGCTAAATCAGCAACATATATTGTTGTCGACCTCAATGCGCAGCATATCGAGATGGGAAATAGCGAGGCAATCCCTTTCGAAATCAACCCTGACCGGCGCCAGTTCTTGCTGGAAGGTCTCGACCACATCGACCTGATCAGGCAGGACGAAGATTCAATTACTGCATTTGAGAAGTCTCAGCGCGTATCGGCGCCGTGGCACTTTCTCGACCTGGATCACATGCACCGTGTCGCACGGGCAAAGCGAGAGGCAATGACATGAGTACCAAGACCCTCAAGGCGGCGCTTGCAGCGGGTGAATTCGTCTGTGCACCGGGCGTACACGACATGATCGCCGCGACCATCGCCAACAAGGTCGGGTTCGATTTCGTCTATGCCTCGGGCTATTGGCTGACCGCCTCGGCCTACGGCATTCCCGATGCCGGGATCGTCACTTACACGCAGATGGTGGACCGAGTGGCGACCTTGGCGAGGGTCTGCAACGCAGGCGTTATCGCCGATGCCGACACTGGATTTGGCGGCTTGCTCAACGTCCATCACACTGTGCGCGGCTATGAAGAGGCTGGCGCTCAGGCGATCCAGATAGAAGACCAGGAATTTCCCAAGAAGTGCGGCCATACGCCCGGCAGGCGCGTGACACCGGTCGAGGATATGGTCCACAAGGTCAAGGTGGCGGTCGATGCGCGGCGCAGCGAAGATTTCCTCGTGATCGCCAGAACCGATGCGCGTCAGCCGGAAGGCTTTGCGCAAGCGATCGAGCGGGGACAGGCCTATGCTGAAGCCGGAGCGGATGTGATTTTTGTCGAGGCGCTGGAAAGCGAAGACGAAATGCGCGAGGCGTGCCGCACGATTGAAGCGCCGATGATCGCCAACATGGCAACGGGTGGCTATTCACCGATCTTCTCAGCCACCCAACTCAAAGAGCTCGGGTACAAGATGGCGATCTTCCCGGCGCTCGGCAGCCTTGTCTCAGCCGCCGCACTGGAGAAGGCGTACAGCCACCTTCGCGCGACGGGGGAAGCCACGGGCCACGGGGCAGACGTGTTCGATTTCAACGAGTTCTGCGAGCTGATCGGTTTCCCCGATGTGTGGGAATTCGAAAAGAAGTGGGCAAAGTAGCCCGAGCCTAATCGCGCTCCGCCTTGGCCTGCTTGAGCGCAAGGAGCCATTCGTCGCGGCGGCGCGCGCGGGCCTCGCGGCTCTGACCGGCAAATGTCTGGGCCAATTCCTCTTTCGCGCGGGCGATTGCACCAACTGACCACGCTTGCGGCTCCGTCCGGGATTGCGCGACGCTCTGGTAGAGCGGCTCGAGCCGCGCTGCATAGTCGGCGATCCCGCCGGGCGCGTTGAGGTCGATCGTCTCGAACGGCCCCATCAGCGACCAGCGCAGGCCCAGCCCCGCACGCACCGTGCGGTCGATATCGTCGGCAGAGGCATAGCCTTCGCGATAAAGCGCCCATGCCTCATTGAGCAGCGCTCCTTGCAGGCGATTGAGCACAAACCCTTCGATCTCGCGCTGTACCACCATCGGCTCCTGCCCTATGTCCTCCATCAGCGCGCGCAGGACCGGGATATGCGCGGTGTCGGACCACGGCGCAGGTACAATCTCCACCACCGGGATCAGGTGCGGTGGATTGACCGGATGAACCACGAAGAATCGGTCACGATTGGCGAGATCTTCGGTAAAGGCGCTCGCCGGGATGCCAGAGCTGGAACTGCCCACCAATGTCTTCGATCCGACAAGCGCATCGAGCTCGCGCGCGACACGACTTTTTGCTTCGATCGTCTCCAGCACCGATTCCTGGACATAGTCGGCGGTTGCCACTGCATCTTCGAGCTGATCGTAAACGACGGCTTTCCCGTGCGCATCTTCAGCGCCGTGCAGTCCGGACTCGCGCAGCAGTTTGAGATTGGCATCAAGGCGCCCGAGCGCACTTTGTCGTTGTTCTTCGCTTGCGTCGAAGATCGAAACGTCGATCCCTGCTGCACAGAACACTGTCGCCCAGCTGACCCCGATAAGGCCTGCACCTACAATTGCGACCTTTCGGATTTCGGTAGCCTCACTCATTCAGCGGTCCAACCGCCGTCGATCACAAGGCTCGAGCCGGTCATCAGCGCAGAGGCATCGGAAGCGAGGAACACCACGGCCCCCATCAGGTCCTCGACCTGGCCGATCCGGCCCAGCTTGATCTTCTCAAGCACGCTCGCCTTGAAGCTGGCATCTTCGAAGAAGGGCTTGGTCAGCGGCGTTTCAATGAAAGTCGGGCAGATCGTGTTGGAACGGATCTGGTGCCTGGCAAGATCAAGCGCGAAAGCCTTGTTCATGCCTTCAATCGCCCATTTCGATGCGCAATAGAGCGACCGATTGAGCCCACCGACATGGCCCATCTGCGACCCGATATGGATGAAACTTCCCGGCTTTCCGGCTTTGATCAGGTGCTTGGCGCATGCCTGTGCGACGAAGAAAGCCGCCTTTACGTTGAGGTCGATCACCGCGTCGAAGTCTGCCTCTGAGACGTCCTGCATCGGCATCGGCCGATTGGTGCCAGCATTGTTGACCAGCACATCAAACGGATCGGCGGAGGCGAAGAAAGCGCCCACTGCATCAAGATCCGACACGTCGAGCACCTGAGCACTGGCTGTGCCGCCCGCTGCGCGAATGGCCTCCGCGAGTGTTTCAATCTCGGTTTCAGAGCGGGCAACCAACGTGACTGCCGCGCCGACCTCTGCCAGCGCAGCGGCCATCGCAGCGCCTATGCCGCGACCCGCGCCTGTCACCAGCGCCCGCTTGCCATCCAGCCTGAAGCTTGGGGTGCGTGGAAGTTCGTTCACGCCGGTTCGACTGCGCCTGCGTAAGGAACATTGCGGCGACCATAGCGGCGCACACGGACATTCGCCTGCTCGCCATGCCCGGCAAAGCCTTCAAGCGCGCACAGCCTGCTGCAATATTCGCCCATCTGCGTGCTTGCTTCGTCCGTCAGGACCTTTTGATAGGTGCATGTTTTCAGGAACTTGCCGACCCACAGTCCGCCAGTATATCGCGCTGCTTTCTTGGTTGGCAGAGTATGGTTGGTGCCGATTACCTTGTCGCCATAGGCCACATTGGTACGCGGCCCGAGGAACAGCGCGCCGAAATTGGTCATGTTCTCAAGGAACCAGTCGTCGCGGTCCGTCATCACCTGAACATGCTCGTTCGCATAGTGGTTGGCGACCTCGAGCATCTCGTCATAATTCTCGCACACGATCACTTCGCCATAATCGTCCCAAGCACGCCGGGCGATCTCTCGGGTGGGCAGGATCTCCAGCAACCGCTCGACTTCGCGCATGGTGTCCTGCGCCAGCTTTTCAGAATTCGTGATGAGGATTGCCGGGCTGTCTGGTCCGTGTTCTGCCTGCCCTAACAGGTCCGTCGCGCAAATCTCGCCATCGACTGTCTCGTCCGCGATCACCATGGTTTCGGTCGGACCAGCAAACAGGTCGATACCCACGCGGCCATAAAGCTGACGCTTGGCCTCCGCGACAAAGGCATTGCCCGGACCTACCAGCATATCGACCGGGTCAATGCTCTGTGTGCCGAGCGCCATCGCGCCGACTGCCTGGATGCCGCCCAGCGCGTAGATCGCATCCGCCCCGGCCATCGCCTGCGCTGCGACAATCGCTGGTGCAGGTTTGCCTTCAAACGGCGGGGCGCAGGTGATCACGCGCGGCACGCCAGCGACCTTGGCGGTAATGACGGACATATGCGCGGAAGCTAGCAGGGGATACTTGCCGCCCGGCACATAGCACCCAGCGGCATTAACCGGGATGTTCTTGTGGCCCAGAATGACCCCCGGAACCGTTTCGACTTCGATGTCCTGGATCGCCTTGCGCTGTTCCTGAGCGAAATTGCGGACCTGTTTCTGCGCGAATTCGATATCTGTGATCGCCTGTTTGTCGAGGCTGTCGATGCAAGCGTTGATCTCGCTGTCGGTGAGCCGGTAATCTTCGCGATCCCATTTGTCGAACTTGACCGACAACTCGCGCACAGCCGCATCGCCGCGCTGGTCGATATCCGCGAGGATCGTTTCTACTGTCTCGCGAACCTTGCGATCTGCGTTGAGCCGCACCTCTGTGGTAACGGCTTCCTTCAGCCACTTGGCCATTTGTATGTCTCCGTTATTCTTACTTTATTCCGCGGCCTCGCGCTGCTCAGGGTCGAAGCCGAAACTGAACGGCTCAGGTGCGCCGCGCTCTTCGCGCAATTGTTTGCGGCGGGCCTGCGTGGCGATTTCGTCAAGCTTGCCGTCATCGGTGAAGACCACGCCGTAATCGCGATAAGCGACTTCGATGGAAACGAGGTCTGCGTTCACATCCTTCGCAACCCGTTCAACCGGGCGTTCGAGCGGGTCACCCCAGCCGCCGGCCCCTGCGGTGCGGAAGATGATCTTGTCGCCCTTGCGGACCGGCAGATTGTCGATCTTGGACGGGATACGTTCTGGCTCGCTTTCGCCTGATGCAACGCGCCACTTGCTCGACGTGCCGCCGAATAGGCCGCCATTGATGCCCCATGGAGGAACCGTCTCGCGGTCGTCATGGATCGAGACTTCGCCGTCTTCGAGCAGGCGATAAACCTTCTCGATCCCCGCGCCGCCGCGGTGAAGTCCCGCGCCGCCCGAATCTTTGATCGGGCGATAGCTTTCGACCAGAACCGGGTAATAGTTCTCGATATATTCGATCGGGGTTGCACTGAAGAGCGGCCACCAGGCATGACCATCGAGCCCGTCATCACGCGGTCGGCCCGGCACCCCACCAAACAACAACTCCATCAGCTGGAAGTATTTCCCTTCGCTATCATTGCCGGAGAAGATGAAGTGCGGGCTGGTGCCGTAGCCTGCTGCCATCGACAGGTGCGGGGCCTGCTGGCCGAGAGCACCTGCCTGGCAATCGAAGAAGCGAGTGTGCGTGTTCAAACGGTTGCCGAGCGGTGCAGGGAAGCGCGGATTGAGCAGGCTGCCTTCAGGCAAAACGATCTCGAAAAGGTCATAGAAGCCCTCGTTGAAGAGCATCTCCGGATCGAACGCCATGATCATGTAGACGCCAAAGAACAGCTTGCAGAGCCCTTCGTGGATATGGAAGTTGATCGGGCCTTCCGCCTGATCGTCGGTGCCGGTCCAGTCGAACACCGCTACATCGCCCTTGCGATAAATCGACAGAGTCATCTTGAAAGGGCCATTGCCGCGTCCGTCATCATCGACATAGTCCGTGAAGGAAACCGGCTCTTCAGGGATGTACTTGTGGATCAGCGCCAGCATCGCGGTCTTGGTCCGCTCGAACAGCATGTCGCAGGCGTTGAGGTACGTGTCGCGTCCGAAGCGGTCGCAGATCTCGCCGATCCGCTTTGCAGCCGTGCGGCACCCTGCAACAAGTGCCATAAGGTCCGACCTGTTCATATCAGGCGTGCGGCTGTTGTTGAGCATGATTGCAAGCACGCCTTCGTTGAGCTTGCCGCCTTCGTAAATCTTGACCGGCGGGACGCGCAGCCCCTCTTCCCAGATAGAACGCGCATCATAGGGCATGGAGCCTGCCACCTTGCCGCCGACATCGACCATGTGCCCGAACATCGAGCTGTAGCCGACGAGCACGCCTTCGTGGAAGATCGGCATCATCACGCACCAGTCATTGTTATGCGAGATCGAGCCCTTGCAGGCATAGGGATCGTTCCAGACGAACACGTCGCCTTCGTTGACGTTGTTCTCGTATTGGCCGACGACGCCGGGGATGTAGGACCCGAACTGGCCCACAACCATCTGGCCGTCCTTGTTGCAGATCATCGGGAAGGCATCATTCTGCTCGCGGATCACCGGCGAGAGCGAGATGCGCTTGAGCACCGAGTCCATCTCCATACGCGCGTTAACGAGTGCGTTCTGGATGATGTCGAGCGTAATGGGATCGACTTGGCTGTTCATCATTTCGCTCCTTCCTTGTTAGTCGGCCAGATCAGGAGATTCCCGTAATCATCCACCTGTGCATGGTGGCCGTCCAGCAGCACCGTGGTTGTATCATACTGGCGGACAATGGCCGGACCTTCGATCCGCGCGCCCTTGCCAAGCTTTTCACGGTCATAGTGCGGGGTGTCGAACCATTTGCCGGAAAAGTATCCTGGCAGGGTCTCTATCACCGCGTCGCTTGTGTCACCTCCATCATGCGCGGCAACGCTCTCTTCCACGGCGGGCGTTGCGCCCATGGCTTCGACCCGCAGCGCCACCAGTTCCACTGGCACGTCAAAGCGGACACCGTAGAGCTGCTCGTGCTGGTCATGGAAATCGGCGGCGATATTGTCGAGGGAACCAGCCGCTTCGAACAAACTCCGATCAATCTTCACCGTCACTTCAAAACCCTGCTGTTCGTAGCGTAGATCCGCTGCGAGCGCGACTTTACGATCGGCTTCAGCGATCTCCTGCTCTTCCAGCCAGGTCTCTGCCTTGCTCACTAGCTCACCGAAGCGACTCCAAATCTCCGCAGGATCGACTGTGCCAAGATGTGCAATCCTCGTATGAACGAACTCATTCTTGAACTCTGCCTCAAGGAAACCGAGCGCTGACAACACGCCTGGATTGGGCGGAATCACAACCGGGTAACAACCGAGCAGTTGCGCCATCGCATTGGCATGGAGAGGTCCAGCGCCGCCAAATCCGACAATGCCGAACTCGCGCGGATCGATACCGCGTTGCACGGTAATATTGCGCAAGGCGCCTAGCATCGCCTCGTTTGCGATATCCAGTACGCCCTTCGCCGCTTCCTCTGGGCTAAGCCCCAGCTTGGTGCCGATCTTGGTGAGTGCTTCGCGCGCGCCGTCGACATCAAGCTCCATCTCGCCGCCAAGCAAGCGCGGCGGGAGATAGCCAAGCACGACATTTGCATCGCTGACAGTCGGTTCGGTTCCGCCGCGCTTGTAAGCGACAGGGCCGGGGAACGAACCCGCGCTGCGCGGACCAACGCGCAGTGATTTGGTCAGCTCTTCTACCTCTGCGATTGACCCGCCGCCTGCGCCGACGCTCTTCACATCGAGCGTCGGCACCTTGGCGGGGAAATAGCCCACCTCGGTCGAGCGCGAGATCACCGGCTCGCCGCCGATGATCACGGACACATCGGTCGATGTGCCTCCCATATCGAAGGCGAGCAACTTGTCGAGGCCAGTGCGGCGGCCAATCATGGCGGTGGACGTAACGCCGCCCGCCGGGCCTGACAGTACGGTGTGGACCGGGCGGTCAGATGCCGCGCTGGCACTCATCAAACCGCCGTCAGAACGCACGATATGGAGCTTTGCGTTCACTCCTTCGTCCCCAAGACGGTCGCCAATGCGCGACAGATAGCGTTTCATGATCGGCCGCACATAGTCATTCATCACCGTCGTGATCGTGCGGTCGTATTCACGAAATTCAGGCAGGATTTCGGACGAAAGTGACACCGGGATATCGGGATGGCGCTCTGCGACGATCCTCGCCAAGGCCTGCTCATGAGCAGGATTGGCGTAGGAATGCATCAGCGAGATCGTCAACGCTTCGATTCCGGAATTGCAAAGATCATCGATGAGGGCAGTGGCGGCTTGCAAGTCAAGCTCGCGCATCACTTCGCCGCGGGCGTTCATGCGTTCAGGAATTCCGCGCGTATCAGCCAGTGAGGCAAGCGGCTCAGGCTTGTCCATGATGATCCAGCCGAACAGCGGCCCCGGCGTCCAGCTTTTGGCAAGATGCAGCGTGTACTCGAAACCTTCGGTTACCAGCAGTCCGACCCGCGCGCCCTTGCCTTCAAGCACGGCATTGGTCGCGACCGTGGTACCATGCAGGACAAGGTCAATATCGGCAGGCGCGATGTTGGCTTTGCGACAAATCAGCTCAACACCTGCTGCGACGCCCTTCGATTGGTCTTCCGGTGTCGATGGGGTTTTCGCGCGGAAACTTTGCCCGGTCTTGTCATCATGCAAGAGCAAATCGGTAAAGGTACCCCCCACATCAACACCCAATCTCATTCGCCTCGCTCCCTCAAGTTCCGCGTGACCCGCAGCGCAATCCGGGCCAACCAACATGCATTGTGACGCGATAAGCGGGTAGAGCACCTTTTCGAACAACAAGAGTCAGATGTGTCGTCTATTCGCTTGGTGAGTGATCTTTGGACGAGCGTGCGCAAGCAAGCAAACAACCACTAGACCAGCGGAATGCCCATCGACTGAAAGCCGCAAATGGGAGTGTCCCCCTCATGACCAATTACGCTGGACCTGAAATCGAACGGCGCGACTTTTTTGCTGCGATGGCGATGGGAGCAGCAGCGGTCGGCGGCATGACGCTCGGTGCGCAACAAGCGCGCGCCAATTGGGGGCTGATCGCGCCCGGCCCGGTACCAGACGAGGATTTTGACGGACGACTCTTGATCAACAAGCCGCGCGCATATGAGGTTATGGAGCAGGAAGGCCTCGATGGGATCGTGGCGCTGAACCCGGTTAATATCTTCTACCTTGGTAACTACATCTCCTACGAAACGCAGATGCTGCGCGCGGTGCCCAGTTTCGCCGTGATGCCTCGCGATCCGACCCAGCCGTCTTTTCTCATTGTGTCGACAGCAGACCTCTGGTTCATCGCCAATGCAAAGCGTGAGCACCCCGAGATCATTGCCTATGGCGTTCCTGGAAGCTGGGAAGAATACCGTAACCCGGAGCTGTGGGGGCAAGAGCCGCAGACCAACTCGTTTACGTTCAGCAACGGGATAAATGATCGACTGACCGACATCGAGCGCGGCTGGGTTGAAATCGACCAACGTTGGGAAAGTGGCAAGGCGCCATCACCCGAATGGGCGCTGATCAGGGCGCTTAACGAATGCGGTCTTTTGAACGGCAGGATTGGCTGCGATGACATGCGAATCGCTCATATACTCGCTGCGCTTGGCCAAACCGGCGTCACTTGTGTTCCAGGTGACAATACCTTCCGAAAGATCAGGATGATCAAGTCGGATGTGGAGCTTGCGCACATGCGCCGGGTTGCGAACATCAATCGCGATGCATGCCTGGCGATGCTGGCCCGGATTGAACTCGGCATGACAAAAGAGGTCATCGATGAGATTTTCCTCGCGGAAGCAGCTCAACGGGGCAGCAAGGCGGTTTGGATAGCGGCCGGGACGATCGGCGGATTGCGTCACGGACATGTTGTTGAGGGAGAGGCGATGCTAGTCGATGCCGTTAGCCAAACCAACTACTATCACGGTGATTTCGGGCGCACCTGGTGCATGGGCGAACCAACCCGGGAAATGCAGGAGCGAGCCCGTTTGACGCAACTTGCAGCGGAGATTGCGCAAGAGACTATGCGCCCGGGTCTGCGCTACTCAGAGCTGAGCGAGGCAATTGCGCGCGGTGTCAAGAACGCCAGTCGGTCGGGTTGGACCATGGGCGTGAGCCCCCATTCCGTCGGGCTGCAACATACTGATCAACCGTATCGCGATGGCCTCCCGTTCGTTGTTCGGGACGATCTTGTACTGCAAGAGAACATGACCATCACAGTCGACTTGCCGCAAATCGAGCTTGGCTGGGGTGCGACGCATTATGAAGACCTGATTCAGATTACTAGTGACGGCGCTTTGGCGATGACCGAGGTATCTGAACCGTTGATCGTCGTCTGACTGGTCAAGCCAAGCTGCCAGCTTGCCAAGCGCAGACACTGCCGACAAGCGCCTTCGATCGGCGAGGGTGTCGTCAATCTGTTCGAAGCAGTCCGGTAGGGTTTCGCAGAAACAGGAGGGACAGCGGAGCGATCACGAAGATTGCTGCAGAGACATACAGGATCTGGGAATAGTCGCCAAAGCGGTCAAGGTTGTTACCAAAGACGGGCGGGGCGATCCCTGCCCCTGCAATCATGGCCATATATGTGACGCTGTAGATCCTTCCGTATGCTTCTTCGGGAAAATGGCGTGAGACCAAATAAGCCAGAATATCAAACTCTGCTCCCGCGCAAAAACCGATCAGAATGATCGCCAACGCGATGGGAAGCTCAAATTGTCCTGCCAGAGTGAGGCAAGAGATCGCCGGCAGGGACATCGAAACCGCTGCGATCAGCGGCGGCCAGAATCGATCAAGCAACAGACCAACAACAATTCGAGCAAACAGCACGGAGATCCCGACCAGACCTGCCATGGCAGCTGCGCTTGTTCGCTCGATGCCGTTTGTCTGCAATATGGGAACAAGATTCGAAATCACGCCGGATACAGCAAAGCCCAGGAGCGCAAAGGCGACGGTGATGAGCGCAAACCTGAAGTCGGCCAGACATGTCCGCCACGCAAATTTGGCCGCGGGCGCTTTCTCGACCGCGCAGTGTGTTGGCGGATTGCGCAGGAACAGCAACGCGATCGGCAGATTGATTGCCAGGATTGCGGCACCCAACGCCATGTAGGCCTGCTGCCACCCAATCTCCGCGATCAGCACTTCTGATACCACTGGGCCAACAAAGGCAAAGATGCCGCTGCCTGACAGGGCAATGCCAAGCGCAAGGCCTCGCTGCTTGTCGAACCAGCCAGTTACGAATTTCGTCCAGCCCACCGGGCCGGTCGACTGTCCGACAAGTGCGGCGACCAACCAGCTGGCATAGAAGGCGAAAAGGCTGACCATCGCCATCCAACCAGCAAGGACCACAGCGAGCCCAAACAGTAAGATGCTGGTCAAAACGACTTTGCGCGGATCAAGGCGATCAATCAGCAAGCCGTGAATAGGCGCAGCGAGCACGCCGATCGACACACAGGTAAACTGGAACTGAAACTCCGCCATGGACCAACCAGTTGCGTTGGTAACGGGCTCAGCGAAGACCCCCAGCGTGTAAAACGGAATTGCACTGAGGCCCAGCATCATCCCCACGGTGCAGGCGAGAAGGATCGTCGCGCCTCGACTGAGCTCGGAGCCAGGGTGGTTCGGGTCGGACATAAGACATCGCCTAATCGGGTCGGGCTTCTAGCACGGTGAGATTGGTCGATTTACCCGCTGGCCGGTCAACGCACGAAAGGTGCCGCATTTCTGCGGGTTTAGGGGCTACCGGAGATTGTCTGGGAAAAGTAAGGTGGCGGAGACGGAGTCCGCCATACTATCTCCCGGATGCGCTCGGATTTACCCTCTAAAACCCCTTAAAACAGGAGATTTGCGGCCAATACAGTAATCCGACTGTCCGCACGTGTTCCATTGCGTTCCCATAAAATCGCGCTATTATCGGGGAACGGTTATGGGAACGACTGCTAATTCCGCCACTCAGGCAAGGCGCTGGCAGGTTCGATTGCCGGGCAGGGAGCCGAAATGCCAAGGAAGCTGCACAACGCGCTAACCCCTCTTGCGGTCAAGAACGCCAAGCCGGGACGCCATGCTGATGGTGGCGGGCTACATTTGCTGGTGAAGCCGACCGGCGCGCGCTCATGGGTCTATCGCTTCATGCTCAACGGCAAGTCGCGGGACGTTGGCCTTGGCGGGGCGGGGCTGGGCGGCATGTCGCTTGCTGATGCGCGCGACGAGGCGGCGGCGCTGCGCCTCAAGGTCAAGGCGGGAATTGATCCGCTGGAGGAACGGGACAGGGAGGCCGCTGAGGCGCTAGCGGCGGCTCAGGCTGCCAAGGTGGCCGGAACCACGTTCAAGGACGTAGCAACCGCCTATATCGCCGCGAACGAGGAAAGCTGGCGCAACCCTAAGCATCGCCAGCAATGGCGCAATACGCTCGACACCTACGTTTATCCGGTGATCGGCAATTTGCCGGTTGCCGAGGTCGAAACGGCACATGTGCTCAAAATCCTTGAGCCGATCTGGAAGGAGAAGGCTGAGACTGCCAGCCGCATTCGCGGGCGGATTGAAACCGTGCTCGATAGCGCCAAGGCGCGCGGCTATCGGCAAGGGGAGAACCCGGCCCGCTGGCGCGGGCACCTTGCGCAAATCCTCCCCGCTCGCACCCGGCTATCACGCGGCCATCACAAGGCCATTGGCTATCAGGAGATACCAGAGTTTGTCCGTGCGCTCCACAAACGCGAGGCCGTGGCGGCGCTGGCACTGGAATTTACGATCCTCACCGCTGCCCGCTCTGGCGAAGTGATCGGCGCGAATTGGGCAGAGGTCGATTTGGCCAAGGCAATCTGGACAATCCCAGCCGACCGCATGAAGGCCGCGAAAGAGCATCGCGTGCCGCTGTCCCTCCGCGCGGTTGCCATCCTTGAAAGCCTCCAGCCGCTTGGCAGCGAATATCTGTTCCCCGGCGCGAAGGGCGGCAAACTTTCCGGCATGGCCATGGGAATGCTTATGCGCCGCATGAAGGTTGACGCGACCGTGCACGGCTTCCGTTCGGGCTTTCGCGATTGGGCAGCCGAGTGCACCGGCTATGCCCATGAGGTTGCCGAAATGGCGCTCGCCCATACAATCGAGAATAAGGTGGAGCGGGCCTATCGGCGCGGTGACCTATTCGACAAGCGGCGGCGGCTCATGGACGATTGGGCAACTTATTGCGCCGGAACGGGTACAGCCGAACACGCGACAGAAAGGGTCAGTCCTGCTCGCTTTGTCAATGACTCCTAAACGCGCCAAGAGCTGCTTAATAAGAAAAAATCGTGTGCGGATGCTAAGGGCAGCGTCCCCACGGACCCGCATTCATTCCTAGCCAAGTCTCCCACCCTTCTACAATGTCATAGAATTTCGGGTCAACGTTGCCAACGAGAGTATATCTGCGCTCTGCTCCACACTGCGGCCTCCAATTCCCAAGGTTCGCTTCGCCAAATCGATCATCGTTTGCATCAGTTAGATAGATGAGTGCGATCGGACTAAATGTGGGTCGCCACGAGAAGCTTCCCGTAAACGAGTAAGTCATAAACGATGTAACTTTTTGGTTGGTCGATGTCGTGCGATAAAGAACAACGTTGATATCCTTTAATACTCCAGCAGTCGCACCGTTTTGAAGTTTCAATTCCCAAGGGTCGGGATCGCCTCCCCATTGCTTTGACTCAGTATCACTACTGTGAAAATCTGAAACAGTTCTGAGACCCTTTGCAGAATGAGAATCAATTAACCTAGCTGCATCATCGGACATAATTTCTCTCCATCTGCGTTTTATACTAAGGTTCTTATGCGGAAGTGACAAAGCGGGCAAGGCCACGCCTAAGGATGCACCGCAGACTCTGCATGCCAAGAAAGTATGGATGAATAATGCTCAGGGTCGCGATTTGGACTCGACCGCAATAATCTCTTACTCGGGGATAGGCAGGCTAGCCGACAAGCACGCATCCCGCGCGCTTCTCCGTCTCAACTTGGGAGCCGCTGGGAGGCGGAGATAGCTTCGACTGCGAATGACTTTGCGACCAAACCCAAGTCGATCTCAAATCGTTTATTCTTCGAAAGGGCCCCAATAGGTGGTTTCGCCAGATTGTATCAAAATCCAGGTCTTGCCAGTTTGAGAATCAATGAGGAATGTATGCCGAGCAGCTAACCCAGATGTAAATATTTGGTAGCGCGGCTTGTTGCTGGCCAAGCAGTCAGGAAGGAAAAGGACAATCATCTCCTGCCAGGCGACACTGCTAGTTTCGGTTGAAACCAGTTGCGCCACATTCCCGCATTTCTTGTCCAGACGAAAAGTCCAGCGGGCTGCAAGCTCTGACTGCACAATCTCAAATCTAGAATCTGTGGTCGCGGTCGTGGATTGTGGTGATTGATCGGATTGGGCGAGACTCTGGGTCGAAAAGGCACAAAGAAAGAGCAATGGCAGTAAGAAAGTGCGTCTCATCCGCGACTCCTAATAAATGAATTGTGCGGTATTGATTGGTGATTCCTTAGCGCTAACCTAAATGAGACGCTATATTATTGGATCAGGGGATAGGCCGGTCAGCCGACAGGCGCGCATCCCACAGGCTCTTCCGATCCACTTTGGGCGCGCTTCGATAGCTATCGGAGGCGGCCAGTTGTGAAAAAGTTTGGCCGCAGTCGAACAACGCCAACTACCTGAGCACATTTTGTCTGATAGATGGACTGTCACCTTTTGCAATTGAGGTGATGAAATGACCCATAATGCTCTGAATGACCCCCCAAAGATTGCCTATTCCATCAAGGAAGCCTGCAAGGCGTCCAGCTTGGGGCGAACCACAATCTATTCACACATTGCGGCGGGCCGCTTGCTGGCTAGGCGCATAGGTGGCCGCACCATCATCCCAGCGGAAAGCCTGCATGCGTTCATCGCGGGGGAGGTGTGAACTATGTCCAACAAACAAAACCCGACCGCCAATGGCGACCGGGTTCTGTGGAATAGCTTGGTCGGCGCTTCCACGGAATCCCTTAGCCTTTCTGCTTATCGCGCTCAACACCTCATCGGTAATTACGGCATTCGGCCCGAGCTTGCCGCAATGGTCGCTGGTATCGCATTTGGGGGAGGGCACCATGGCTGATCTTTACCCCGATATGCCCGGTGCAAAAGGACCGGACGGTACTAGCCAGGATGCAGCCGAGGCCATCGCTCCGAGTGTTTCCCATCTCCGCCGTGTCGCCATGCGCACGCTTGAGCGGCTGGGCGAAGCAACGCCATTGGAGGCCGTTGCAATATCCGGCGTCACGCGGGAATCGCTTCAGCCCCGCTTTTCAGAATTGCGGGCGTTGGGGCTGGTTGAACCGACCGGCGAACGGCGGCGCAATCCGAGCGGCAAGAAGGCGTCCGTGCTCAGGCTTACTGAGAAGGGGAGGGCTGCGCTGTGGTCGTCGATATTGAAGCGATAGCACGACACTATGGAGGCAACGTCTGCAAGGGCAATGCGCTTATCCCAACACCGTGTCATTCGGCGCGTGACCGGGGGACGGCAATAAAAGCAAGCGCGGACGCTCCCGATGGCTGCCTCGTAGTCTGCTACAACGGTACTCAGGCCGACGCGCTGGCGGTCAAGGAAATGTTGCGTGCGGACGGTTTTATAACGGGAAAAAACGGGCGTGGACTGACAGCGGCGGAACGGCGCTCGATCCGGCAGACTGACCTTGCCCGAAAGCGCGAGCGACTTGCGGCTGAGGAAGAGGCGGCAAGGCAGGCGGCGGACTTGTGGGCCAATGCCAGCCGCCCCGATCCCGGCCACCCATACCTTGTCAACAAGGCGCTAGAGCCGTTCGGCATCCGGCAGGCGGGGCGAGACTTGCTGGTGCCGATGGTCGATCCCGGCTTTCGCCTGTGGAACGTCCAGCGCATCCGACCCGATGGTTTCAAGCTGTTCGGCAAGGATGCCCGCACGGCTGGCCTGTTCTGGCCCCATGGCGTGCACTTGAGCGATGGCAGGCCATCGGCTGGCCCGCTGGCGATCGGGGAAGGCTTTGCCACCATGGCGGCTGTCCATTCAGCGACGGGCTTTGGCGTTGTCGCGGCCATGTCAGCGCGCAATCTCGAACCCGTGGCGCGGGCCATGCGTAAGCTGTTCCCGAAGCGCGAAATTGTGATGGCAGCGGACGATGACCGACACCTAACGGAGAATGTCGGGCTAGAGGCCGCCAGAAAGGCTGCTCAGGCGGTTGGCGGGGTTGTTGCGACCCCAAGGCCGGAAACGTCTCCAGAGGACTCCAGTGCCGATTTTGCGGACATTCCACGCGGCGATGTTGCGGGGCGCATCGAAGCCGCGCGGCTGGGGGAATGACAATGGCAGCAACCGCACCTGCAGCCCAGCCGATGGACTATGCCGCGCTCCCGCCGGAAGATGCAGCGGCGCGCATAAACGGGTATTCCGCCTTGCGCGCCACGCCATATCGCTGGCCTAATCCCGCTTCGCTGCCACGGCGGCAATGGCTCATGGGCCATTGGCTCTTGCGCGGCGAAGTGACAGCAATCATCGCGCCGGGTGGCACTGGCAAGAGCACGATAGGCAACACGATTGCGCTTTGTCTCGCTAGCGGGAAGCCGCTTTTGGGCAAGCCCCTGCATCGCGGGCCGCAAGCGGTGTGGATCTTCAACCTTGAGGACGGCACCGACGAGCTGGAGCGGCAAATGTCCGCTGCGTGCGCCTATCATGGCATTGGCCCCGACGATTGCGAGGACCGGCTGCACCTCGATAGTGGGCTTGTCCAGCCGCTTTGTACGGCAAGCGAGGACCGGGACGGCTTCATGCTGCAAGAGGACGTGTTTGCCCAGCTCGCCGCTACAATCAGCGAAAGGTGCATCGCTACGGTGATCGTCGATCCCTTCGTGTCGAGCCATGCGGTGCGGGAAAGCTCGAACGAGGCAATTGACGCTATCGCCAAGCGATGGAAGCGGCTGGCCCAGGAAACCGGCTGCGCCGTCGTGTTGGTGCACCATACCCGCAAGCTGGGAGGCCGAGAGGTTACGGCAGAGGACGGGCGCGGCGCAGTGGCCTTGCGCGATGCTGCCCGCGTCGTGCTTCCGCTCAATCCCATGGGCGACAAGGAAGCCGAGGAACTGGGCATTGCAGACCCGGCATTACGCCGCTCGCTGGTCCGTATCGACACCGGCAAGGCCAATCGCGCGCCTCCCGATGCTGCGACATGGATCAAGCTGGAAAGTCAGAGCCTCGGCAATGGCGAAGGGCTTGAGCCATCCGATTTTGTCGGTGTGGCCACGCTCTGGGAAAAGCCGGACGTGTTCCATGGTCTGACTACGTGGCACCTCTACTCGGTCCAGCAACGCCTTGCGGCTGGTGAATGGCGGGAGAGCGTGCAGGCCAAGGATTGGGTCGGCCATCTTGTCGCCGATGTGGCGGGTCTGTGCGCCGAAACCGACAAAGGACGCATCAAGGCGATCATTCGGACGTGGAAGCGCAACGGGGCGCTGTCAGTTGAGTATCGCGCCATAAATGGCCGGGAGGTGCCTTTCGTAATCGTCGGCAAGGCCGTTGACGCCAGCGAAATTGGTTCCCGCCCGCACATTGCAACGTGTGGTGCGGAAGGTGCGGAAGGTGTGGGCGCGGACCCGTGACGAACCTGCCCACACCACCACCCCCTTTATAGGGGGTGAGGTGGTGGTGTGGTGCGGGTGAAAGCTGGCGAGGATTAATTTGGAAGGTGCGGGAATTATGACTGCAAAGAGCAAGGTTACGCCGCAAGACAAAGTGCATCCGTCCCTAGCGGCTGACGCGTTGAAGCCCGACATACGGCATGGATCGACGATCGCCACTATGCTTGGACCCGAGAAGACAGAGAAAGAGCGGGGCGAACTCTCTACGATCGAGCTAGGCTTGTCTTTGAAGGAGATCGATGACCGGGCCGCAGCTGGAGATTTGGAGTTTGCCAGTCGGATACTTACCTCTCAGGCCGTAACGCTCGATACAATTTTTACAGAGATGGCGCGACGCATGGCGCGAAACTGCGACAGTTATTTGGGCGCGATGGAGACTTACGCACGACTTGCAATGAAGGCTCAATCACAAAGCCGATCAACTCTCGAAGCGTTGGCAAAGTTGCACCAGCCGCGTGAGCAAACGGTACGACATGTGCACGTTAATGAGGGCGGACGGGCAATCATCGCCGATCAATTCAACAACCACACCGGGGGGCAGCGAAATGAAGAGACCGCCGAACAACCCCATGCAACGGGAACCTGCAAGGCTAGCACAAGCACCGCGCTGCCTTGCTCGGACGCGGGCGGGAACGGAGTGCCAATCGCCAGCAGTGAGGGGCAAGAAACGGTGTCGGATGCACGGCGGCAAGGGCAGCGGCGCTCCAAGGGGCAATCATAATGCGTGGAAGCATGGAGCGCGGTCAAAGGATTTTGCCTCGGTGGTTTTGCTAGTTAATCGATTGACTGGTGGCACATAAGCGTCTGAACTGGACATTTCGATGGTGGCAATGCAAAGCGTACGGTCTTGTAGGTAGGGGTACGAGTTAGGTGCAAGGTCCAACAGCGTGAGCGTGTCAGAAATGCATTTCCCCGAAGCTGAGCGAGTTGTCTATCGCAACAATCCGCTGCACGAGGTAATCTGCCAGCTTCGTTTCCCTACTATCCTCAGAATAGCGAACGAAACTCCCTCTGATTTTCAGGAGAGGGTGCGTTCGCGGTTACCTGAGTATGCGGAAGAATTGAACGCCACCACCATGGAGAGAGTACCGGCGCAGATAGTAGAGATGCTGCGCGCTAGCCCCCTCACCAAACGGCATCGTTTCGCATCTTCTGCAAGCGGCTTGGCCGTACTCCTCGACGCTCAATCCCTCACTGTTTCGACGACGAGTTATGCAAATTGGCAGGAGTTCAGCGAGCTTGTTTTCGAGAGCATCGCTGCCCTTGAAGATACATATCGGCCTTCAAAATATGGTCGTATTGGCTTGCGCTATCAGAATGTGATTTACGCCAGCGAAGAAATGCATGCCGATGCGAGTGGGCATGTTAATTGGGCCGAATATATTCGTCGTGAACTGGTCGGGGTGATCAATGAGCCAGTTTGGGCGCATTCGTCATCGGAATATCATTCCCAGATTCGTTGCGAATTATCCTCGGAAGGGGATGGCCTATTCATGCAATACGGAATTGGTCACGAGGAAGGCAGTGAAAGCTTGGCTTTCATTTTAGACTTCGACTATTATCTTCAAAGAGAGAGTGAACCCAGCGATGCCAAACATGTCATTGAGCGCCTTCATGGATACAGTGGGCCAGCCTTCCGATGGGCAATCACTGAGGAGCTTCACCGACAGCTCGGCCCCGACGCCTAGGGTGCGCTTTGCGTCGAAGGACGCATTTAATCGGAATGTTTATCATTTTGCGACTGAGGTCGCAGTGACAGGAGACTCGTCACATACCCCTGATGCTGCGATTCATCGGGCTACCCTCTTGTATCTCGCTCAGAATTTGCCTCGCGATTGCGTCGGTGAAGCAATCGAAACCCTGGCTTCCCTTGCTGGAATGGACACTCGTCTCGACGGGTTTGCGGTGGAGCGCCCGCGATCACGGTCGGTTACCATGGCTAGTCGCTCAACTGGTTTTGCTGCGCGCAAACTCACGGTGTTTGACGAAAACGAATAAGCGGTTGAGTGACCTACAAGCAGGTATATCGCCTCCCTACTGGAGACCGTATCCGGCAAGGCGAGGTCCTTGCTGGCGTGCCCGTTGTGACTGGGCTTTCAATAATCGATGAGGAAACAAACGAACTTCTAGAGGAGGAAGTTTCATTAGCGGTCGTGGTCACCCCAGACTGCGACATCGAAAATTACGAGAGGCGCCTCGCGTCCAATGGCGATGGCGGAATGACAAGTTTTATGCTCTTGCCTCTCATGCCTCGCTCACAGGTTAGTTCGACGGCTTGGAAAAATGCTCATCGAAATTCGCAAACATCGGCACACGTTATCGAAAGTTGTCCCTCAGAATGCGATGCTGCTGAATTAGGTTTTGAGGCCGCCTACATCGACTTCCGGTGGCTCTTTGCGATTCATCCAGAATTTCTAAAGTCGGCGTTGGCTGCCGATTTGGCGATTCGAAGGACGCAGATTTGCTCCCCATACCGAGAACACCTGATCCAAAGACTTATGGCGAACTTATCGCGCGTGGCATTGGATCGTGATCACGATACCGAGTAAGCGGTCACCCTATAAGGGAACGGTTATGGGAACCTGCAGGGGAACTCACAAAAATATCAATTAAATCAATGTTAGGTGGCGGAGACGGAGTCCGCTATAAGTCTCTATAAAGAATGTACATTTCTTGGAGGATAATCAGGAACCCACCATTTGTCCCGCCAAGGTCAACTTGGTCCGGTCAATCATTTAGCGCCCCTAAGGAGATTAGTTTTCCGGCGGCCAATAGCTCATTTCATGCAGTCTTACTTATCGTATTTGTGCCAGTTGCGCTCAGGTCATCAAAGAGGTAATTCTGAACCTGCATCAGGAGAAGGGTTTGACCCTCGCCAACCTGCCTACCCGGGCAAGGTGGCTCCCGAAAGGGGATGTGGCCGAAGGCAACCAAGCGGGGACTTTCGCGCAACATCGGGCCGTCACTCTCCTGGTCATACAGGAGAACGAACATGCATCCTTTCACAGTTGGCGATCTGGTCGAATGCATCGATGATACGCCGTTGCCAGACCGTACTCCGCGACCAGGCGAAGACTGGGTCTGCCTCGGCAAGATCTACCGAATTAGAGCTACTCTTCAAACCGAACGCGAAGGCTACGGCGTCGGTCTTGAAGGCGTGAGCGACAATCCACCGAGGATCGGCTGGCATGCCTGGCGCTTCCGCAAGCTTGAGCCAGCGGATGACGAGTTCTGCGAAATCATCAGATCATTGAACCAGCCGAGGACACCGATCGAGGAACAGGTCGTCGCGATCCTCGAAGAGACTGAACACCATGAAGGCACAGTTTGCACCGTAGTGCCGGGCTTGGGCTCACAGTTCCGCCAGTCGCAATATGAAAAGGTCCATGGCCCAGTGCCGCGATGGGTCTTGAGCCTTCATCCCAAACGCAGGACACGCCTCTTTGACCACGCCTTGTCCGGAGTAGACTATTTGCCAGCGCAATGCCCGCGGGCCGTCTGGCGGCTGGCTCCTGACGTGGAAGGGGTAATGCGCCTCCGTAAGGGGCAGCTGTCTGACCTTTGGGAACAGCCAAAGAGCCACGCTTGGAGGGAGGTTCAATGAGAGAGCCGCGTGTACCGATGCTGCCCTCTGAGCTGCCGCAGCAGCGGATTGTGGCAGTTGCTGAACTTGAGCCTCGCCCGCAACCGTTTGATGCTGTGGTTGGCTATGGTGTGAAGCCATCAGGGGTGCAGCTTGCCAATGGCCCCAGCAATCCCGACTACATCTGCCAGGTCGAGTGGGCATGGTCGCCGTTCCATAGCAGGCTAGATGCGTACTACCTGAGCAAGGGACGCTCGCACTGGATGCTGTGGAGCTACTGGTACGACGACAATTGGGGCAGGTGGAATTGGCTTGGTATCGGCCATGTACCCCGGGGTCAGGCCACCAACAAGCAGGCTGCCATTCACTTGCTAGCCGACTTCTGGAAGCTCGGGATCGCAGAGGAAGAGCTCGACCGCTTCCACTGGATCAACGAGAGCGGTCTCTTGACCATAAGCGAGGTCACTGAGATCGGGCGACTGGTGTGGTCAGGTGCATGACTGGTTGCGCCAGGATGCACATTCGTTTCGACTAACGAATGGCTGCTTTTGTCTGCACTCATTGCCCGCCTTGGTGTCTAGTTATGGGGTGGAAAGCAGAAATGGGTCGGCCTTTAGGAAGCGAATTTCGACAAGTTGACTCGCACAGAATGCAACGACATATTCCCGAATTGCCATTTAAAGGGCTCAGAAAAGCGGTCGCATCTTATGCAAGAATCCATCTCTTGCTTTTGGGGGCACCGTGACCGAACACTACAATATTCGGAATCAATTGTGGGAAGGCGGGATAGCCGTCCAATTCGAAGAGTTCCCGGACTACGACTTTCATGTCGTAATGGAGAACGGGATAGTCAGATGGTTTGTGACAATTGACCTCGGCGAACTCACGCCTGTAACCGAAGAGGAAGACTCCTTTCATTTTGGGTTGAGATGGAACACCGAAAATAGGGACTACGAAGTTCCAACCTGGTCGTTTTTTCAGCGACCGGAAGAACTATATTGGCTCCTACATTACGGCGAGTTTCAAGGTACAACCTCACTTGAGGCGGGGTACTTTAATTTTAGAGCGTATTTCCGCGAGGTTGCTGGTGACTCAGGTCGCTTGGCAATAATTGGGCCTGACCAGTATCAAGAGCTTACAGGCGACGATGACGTCTTCAGAGCGCTCTTCTCTCTCAGCAGGCCCTCAAGCGTTTTCGATTTGATCGCATCTAGTGGGTCAATCACCACGACTGTCGCACTCTATGCATCTTATACTTCACGCCTCGAGAATATTGGGACAACTCCTCAATTTGTCTATGATACTTCAGCACAATTCGCCTCTACCTACACTATTGAATACCATTATATTCCGACTGAAGTCTTTACTGAGCAGATGGACGTCGTAGACTTCAATAATATCCGTGAAGCGACAATCGCTGGCTCACAAAACTCTTTCTACAACGCACTAGGTGGCTCAGACTTTGTCTGGCTTCCCGATATCGAAAATTCTTCGATGCCAGGCCTAACTTGGGAATACGGCAGGCTTTTTCAGGCTGGCGATGGAGACGACACGGTTTTCGGAGGAAATGGCAACGACAACATTCACGGCGGGCTTGGTGCAGATTCGCTAAGCGGGGGATTGGGCCGGGATGTATTTGTTTTCTGGGAAGCTTCAGAATCCGAGTTGGGAGACCACATATCCGATTTGAATTTCGGTCTCGAACAGACCCTCAGACTAGATGACGCGGAGTTTCTGGGAGCTTCGAACCTCGATCATCTTCGGTTCTTTACTAGCGATGGGCGGGATTACTTTTTTGTCGGATCGAGCCAGTTTACAGGAGGTGGCTCTCCCGAACTTGCTTATTTCTGGGATCAATCCGATGCATTGAAACCGCTCACGATAATCACCCTTGATGAGGATGGTGATGGTGTGAGTGATGGGACTGTTTCGATTAGTGGTCTCTACATTCTACAGCAAAATGATGACGGCGATTACTATGGCGTGAGTGCCCCTGGTGAGGTGCTTTATCTGGATTTTTATAATCCCGCGAGAGCGCAATCCGTTGCCAATGGCAGTTGGGATCGCCTCGGCGATCAGTCGGACTTCGCTAATGACCTCGTGGTCCAGCTTGATTTGACGCTAAGGACCCAGGACATATTTCTTAATTCAGACGTACCAATCCTGGTAACAAGTCGCCTACCTGATCCTGAAACCCTCGCTAACTCAACGACAGTTAGATTTGCCAGCACGGTGACGCTAAATGACGCTGGTCAATTCGCCTACGTGAGAGACAACGGATATCTCTTAGGACAGGCTTACGACAATCTATTCCCCGATCGGTTCAATCAAGATAGAGCTGAAGAAGTAGGAATTTTCTACGATAGACCGATTACCATCGTCCGGAATGGACAAGAAACAGTCATTTCTCTTTCGAATCAGGAAATCGCAGAGCTAATCGCTCACGAAGCCGGGCATTCATATGGCCTTTGGCACATCGATCCAGCGTCATTCAATGCATCGAACAATCGGCATATTATGGACTACCGAGAAGTCGCCGGTGACATCGAAACGTACACAGCGGCAGCAGAATACTTGGCCTATGGTTTATCCGATAATGGTGCAGAAGCATTCTCAGTCTTTGACCACAGCAATGTATACCACCTGTTGCGTTACACTCTGGGTTTTTCAGATGAACAAATAGATGCTGATCTGGGGATTAGCCCCGGCTCATATGATCGGTCTTGGGTACCCAACAGCGCTATCTATGTAATTACAGGGCTGGAATTATTAACCAGTGTTGTCATCGCAGTTGGCCCAGAGAGTGAACACGGAGGTAGTGGCGAATTTAATATTATAGGTGAGCCGATAGTTGTTGGTGTAGACGGAACGGTCTCGATTGAAATTCCAGCCTTCGCCTCGTTCCAAATCCTTGGATATACTGGAGAAGGACTTTCCGCTCCTGACACTGTATTGGGCTCGGCCGATGGGGATTCGGCTGAGACTCATTTTAGCATCGCCAGTCTTCCGACAAACGCATCCCTGTACGCACTTGAAAGCGATGGATCGACTGGATTGGCGCTTGCTCCTGTAAGCTTGGCAGCGAATAATTCGGCCGGTGGCATGCTCCTTGGCACAACCATTGGTGAAGTCATTGTCGGCACTCAATTCGTGGATACAATCTTCGGCTTAGACGGCGCCGACCTACTCACCGGCGGCCTAGGCAATGACATGCTCGATGGCGGGAGCAATGTCGATACTGCAATCGTGACCGGCAATAGAACCTCCTACACACTGACGCAGACATCGACCGGGGTATGGCAGGTCGTGGGTGCGGACGGCACGGACACGCTCACCAATATCGAGTACTTGCAGTTCGATGACGAGACGGTCCGCCTGCTTCCAGGCGAAGGTATCTCAGTGTCATTCGATAGCAGCGATCCATCCACCTACCAGTCGGCGATGGAGGGCATTCGCGACTTTGATGGCAATGATCTGGGCGGCGATGGCGCATGGGTCTGGATCGGTGCTTCTGACATCAATGGCGATGGTGATGTCGATCAGGTTCTCGTCAACCGTGAGATTGGCCGCTTTGCTACCGTTGGAACAGCTGAGGACGGCCTGGTCTATTTCGACGATCACGGCTGGGCGGGTGAGACCCGCGTGGCCGGTATCTACATCGATCCGCTGGTGGCGTCAGGCGAAGTCGTTGCCGGTAGCGACTTTGACAGCCAGCGCCGCTTCCAGAACGATCTCCAGATCGGGAATATCGCCGAAGTGCTGGGCGCAGGCGACTATGATGGCGACGGCTTGCAAGAGGTCTATTTCGCGCTAACCGACGGGACGGCTTATCTGCATGCCTACATGCATGCTGATGGCAACATTCGCTACGCCAACTACCAGACCGAAGAGCAGGTAATTGAGTTTCTCCAAAGCAACGGTTTTGGCGAGGAGACCTATGGCGACTGGTTCGGCACTGGCAGCGGGCAGGAAGAGCCGCCAGGCACGGACAAGCCTGAAGGACCATTCGATCCGGTATCCGACCCGGAGCGTGGTGACAAAGATAGCAGCACGCCTGAGCTCAACATTTCGGGAGGCGGCAGAGGAGGTGGCTTTATCATCGATCAGCCCGGCGCAGTGCTGCCAGGCGAACTGGTACTCGCTGGTCAATCCTTCCTCGAGCAATACCTCCAAGCTGAGTTCTACGGGTAGGCCAAGCGTCTGCAATTGGGTCGTTAGCGGAATAGCAGCTTTGAACTGTCTGCCCGCTAGAACCAGACTTTCAGCAATCGGCTAGGCGATCTCCAAAGTTGGATAGTCTCCAATCAATCCGGTTCCTGACTACCGGACGATACTATCCTATAGCCTTTCTAGGGAAACATGCCTGCTAGATCCATTAGACCGTATACCCGGATGTCTGCTTGGCGCCACCGATAAGGTTCGCGAGAGTGACATGTAATTATGGGGTCGGAGCCTTGATCCAAACCGAAAGAAAATGCACTAGAATGCAGAATTTTGTTTGTCATATCTCGCAAGTATAGCGGCGTCTTCGATTGATTGGCTTGGATGACATGGCCAAGCCGCAGAGACCTTTGGTTCGCAAGTCTGGAGCCAAGACCATCAGCGTCGTCGAGTATACGAAATTGCGCACCAAGCTCAAGCAATGCGCGGCTCGCCCTTTGATTGCCACGCTCCATTAGCTTACCGATACCCTTAAACTCGCCCACGTAATTTTCGGTGAAGAAGCTATTCACCACCGGAAGTCCGAGCGCATGGGACATTATGATCCAGATGTTCTCTTGAATTACTGGCAGCAGCCTGACCGGATCGTGCACGCTTTACCTCCTGCTCTTTAACTGGCCAGTTCATGGCACTGCGGCCTGAGCTAGCACAAGGCCCCTCCTCGCCCCCAATGTTCCCAGCGCGTTCGACTAAGCTTTGAGGCTCTGACAGTTTTGAGCACGAGACGATTACGCCGCAAATGACAAAGATCGAGGCGCAAAAGCAGCCATTCAATCTAAGTCTCCAAATTACTTTCTTGGCAGACAGACCGCTTTTGGCACAAAGCGATCCACCACGTCGTTCTACCGATTTGATTAAAAGCGATTGCTTGCTAATCAGGGCTATGGCCATTCCTGATTACCAAACGCTCATGCTTCCCGTGCTGAAGGTTGCGGCACAGGGGGAAACAAGGGTTCCGATCGTAGCGGAAGCCGTGGCCGATCAATTCGATTTGAGCGAAGAGGAAAGGGAGGAGCTTCTCCCTAGTGGCAAGCAAGCGCTGCTTCACAACCGGGTGCATTGGGCAAAGTTCTACATGACCAAGGCCGGGCTGATTGACAGTCCTTCTCGAGGGGTTTTCACAGCTTCACAGGCGGGCAAGGATCTCCTGGCAACCAACCCACAGCGTATCGATGTGGAGACCCTCAAAACTTACCCTAGTTTTGTGGAGTTTTATTCGAAGAGCAACTCATCAGAAGATCAGGCAGAGAAGGATGCAGCCCAGAAGTCAGCCGCATCGGATGTGACACCTGAGGAACAGATCGATGCTGCTCACTCAGTACTCACCAAGGCGCTAAAGGCTGACCTGCTTGCCCGAGTGCATGAGCAGACGCCTACTTTCTTCGAGCATCTTATCGTCGAGCTGCTTGTCGCGATGGGCTATGGCGGATCCCATGAAAGTGCAGCGCGCCGCCTTGGAAAGTCGGGTGATGGCGGCATCGACGGAATTATCGATGAAGATCGCCTTGGACTTGACCGCATATATGTTCAGGCAAAGCGGTATTCACCCGAACAGACAATTGGTCGGCCTGCGATCCAGGGGTTTGTTGGAAGCCTGATCGGCTTCGGTGCCAGCAAGGGTGTATTTGTCGCTACCTGCTCCTTCAGCAAGCAAGCGCACGATTACGTCGACAACCTTCAGCAACGCGTTATCCTGATCGATGGTGACAGGCTGGCTGAACTTATGATTGAGTTTGGCATTGGCGTTCGCGTTAGCAGGCTCGTCGAAGTTAAGCGCTTAGACGAGGACTTTTTCGCCGATTGAGGGGCAAGCATGGCAGGGCCTAGGGAAATTGCGATCGGGATAGCTAAGGTCTTAAGCTCCAGATCGGCTCCAAATCCGTTTCCACTCACTTTCCGTGGTGAGACTGCGGCTGAGGCTGCGGAAATCGTCTTGGCGGTCTTAAGTGAGTGTCAGGATGCTGATATCCTTATATCGTCTGTTGATGTCGATCCTGAGCTATACGAGCAAATGAGAGGGAAGGTGCGCCATCCAGTCACTCTCAACAGGAATGCTGAATTGAGCTGTACAGCTCATTTCGAGTTGGCCCATAGCTAGATATTTCTCGCGCGCGCGCGATGGGCGTAGCGTAATTCCTTACAGGTGTCCGGATCGCGCGGATTATGCTGCTAATCCGCAAAAATGTGCAGGTTCAAAGCTCTTCTCGAGGTTAGGAAATGCTAGCAAAAAAGACCTTGAGACCAAACTTTCCCGGTAAGCGCGCATTTTTCTGCGTATTCGTGCTTTCACCACAAATCCCATAAGAGGCCCACAATTGCCGTTTGTGGATTGGCCAGACCTAGGCGAAGCATCCCACCCACACCACACCACCCTTAGGGGTGTGGTGTTGTGGGATCGCCGGAGGTGGAGGATGGGAGTGGAGTATGATTAGCTACCCCACCGGGCATGATGACATGGTCGTTATCCGCGCGGAGATGACCTTTCGCGCAAAGGTCATCGAGCGCGCGCTTTAAATTTTGCCGCCTGTGATCACGTTTTCCCTCACGGGTTTCGCGAGGAAACTTCTCCATCGCCCTGAGGATCATATCCTCCACCGCGGCTCGGCCGTCCAGGCCTGCGAGATCGTTAGCTGCTTGCCAGACGGCAATTTGCCATTTGCCGCTGATTTTTACTTGTGGCCCCGAGAGCTCAGCCTCGATCAGAACACAACTCTCAATTAGATCTCCATCCTCGTCAATCCCGATATCAATGGGCTTCAATTCGAAACCAAAGCGTCCACCATCAGGCCCGTCCTTCATCTTAGTGATGTGTGCTTCCCTGCACGTGGGCCCTTTCAATACGCGGATCATATTGTCAGCCGCGCCGGTTAGCCCCGACCAGCCGCGAGCACCGCGAGATGCGTCCTTGCCTGTGTGGTGGATCAACACGACCAGCCCGCCAGTTTCTTCCGCGATGGCCTGACACACGGAAATTGCCTTTCCCATATCAACGGAACTGTTTTCATCTCCGCCTGCAGTGACCTGGGCCAAGGTGTCGATGAAGATCACCGACCCAACGGGATCCTCACTTGGCTCCCCTTGCACGGCGAGCACTGCCGCGCGCCTCAGGTCTTTTGCTTGCGCTTCATCAAGCAGGTTAGGAGTTGCAGCCAGGATTTTGAAATTATCACCCAGCGGGCCGCGCACACGTTCAATCGCCTCGATCCTATCCCGAAACCCGCCGGCACCTTCAGCACAGACGTAGGCAACGTTGGCTTTCTTTACTTTTCGGCCCTGCCAAGTTTCACCCATCGCAAGCGAGGCCGCGATATCAAGCGCAAAGAAGGATTTACCGGCCCCGGGATCGCCGTAAATAATGGATACGCCCCGCCGCGGCAGCACCCCTTTGATAAGGTAACCTGGTCGCGGTCTTGCAAGAAAGTCTCGTGACGAAACAAATTCAAACTTAGGGCGGAGTTGATCGGAAAAGATCGCGTCAGAAAATTCTGTGAGATCCTCGAGGTCGGTGCGTGCACGCTGCTCGAGCTCGGCCTCGGCATAGCCCGTGGCCTCGTCGAAATCCGCGTCGCCCCTGCCCAAGCACGACGCGTGTAAACAGGCGTAATGGCCGCGCTCATAGCCGTTGGTGCCAGCAGGGAAGTAGGCCGTCGAGGTGTCACCAGCCTCGCCCGAGCTGTGCCCATCCTCGAACGGGCAGGTGATAAAGACCTGGCCATCGCGGCCGTAGCCGTGACACTCCCAGTTTTCCTCGATCCAATCCATGCGCGGGTCGTCGATGTCCAGCCGCTCACCCCGGCGTCGCTCACCTGCCATGCTGGGCGGCTCAACGCCCATCGTGTCCTGCAGCTCAGCGAAGAACGCTTCGAACTGCTCAGCCGAAACGATCGGGATCTCGGTGGGCAAACCACCCGGCCACTCGTAACGCGCGCCCTTTGGGTGCGTACCCGCAACGACGCAATGCTGTCCCGTAGCGAGGATCTCGAGCCGCTCGCCGCCTTCGATATGGACGATGCGCCTGCGGATGGGCGGGCCCTCGACCTGCACGAGGAGCAGCTCGCGCATCGATCCGTGGCGTGACCGCATCGGCAGGTCGCCGAGGTGTTTGCGCGCTATGCGCTTTGCTGTTGCGACCTGCTTCCCGTCTTCGCTGTCGAGGTCGATCGCCACCAAATTGATCTTTGCTCCGATCGCTTCCGGCATGCCGGTGCGCAGGCAGATCCCGTAGTCGCCATTCTCGGCCCAACGTTGCAGCTCCTTGCCTGTGGGTGGTTTGCGATCGGACCATTCGGGGATACCAGCCACATGACCCGAGCCGTTATACCAGCTCGGCGTCTTGCCAATATCATTCATCTTGGACTGTGGGCTGATCTTGGCCTGCTGGTTCGATACGGTCGGCATCAGCCGATCGGCGAGCTCGAGACCAAGATCCCAGTGAGCCCACTCCTCGGGGGTGGCGCCAGGATGATCAGTCATCGTCTTCGCCCATTTCGTCGAGCAGGGCTTTGATGTCCTCGACCCGCCATGCCGTGATGCGCGGCCCCAGCTTGACCGGCTTTGGGAAGCGGCCGCTGCGCACGCCATTCCACCATGTCGTGGGTCCCACGGGGATGAGGCCTGGACGACCGGTTCGGCGATCACCGATAATCGTCGGTAGGCGGACAAAACCGGTCTCGGGTAGGTCTGATAGCTTGTTCATTGGAACGTCTCCGTGTTGCAATGGAGACGTTAGAACTCAAATTTATGCTACGAAAAAAGCGGGGTACTCGTAGCATATGCGAGTTAGGGTGCTTGGCGTTTTTCAAGCTCCTTCCTTAGAGCTCGGCGAACCCGCTGTTGAGCCGCACGGTCCTCGACATTCAGAAGTAGTCCCTGCTCTCTGAGCATCCTTACAAGCTGCATTGGCTTAGGCGCCTTTTGGACCTCGTTCGCAGGTTTCATCAGGTCTTCGAGATCGAGAAAATTCGAAACAAACTCTCGAAGTTCGTAGCCCTCGTCTTTTCGATATGAGAGGCCAATCGCGTTCAGAGCTGCGCTGCCTCTTTGCCTATCATCTAGACTATCGTTCTTCAGCAGGTCCTTTTTCAAGCGTTTGGCAATATACTCCACCCAGGAAATCTTGGTACCTTCGGAGGCTTCGTTGTCAGCAATTGCAAGCCAGATCTTCTCTGCGGCGTCGCGTCTCTCAAGACTGTCAGATTTCATCCCTCGAGCGACCTCTAGTGCATAAGCAAGGCCGTCGGGATCGTGCTCAAGATGGCGCCAAAATTCTGCTTCTTTGCTTTTTCCTTTCTTCGTCATTGGCGAATTGTTCGGGCTTTCCTTGATCAGTCAAGGCCCGCCGCTCAAAACCAGGTGTCGGCTCACGGGTAGGAATGGCCGCAATCAGGGATCGCTACGGCACCGCGCGGGGGCAGCTGCTGGGGTGCAAAGCGGAAATTCATGCTGATCACCGAGAGTTCCGGCGATGGGCCGCCAGCGGAATGTCCGGTTCTAGCATTGGGTTCTGAAGAGCGGACAGTCGGCTAACGGCCCATGATCGGTCATTCCGAGTTTGCTTGCAGATACGTCTGGAATTGGGCCGCCTACGGTCAGTCAGCTTTTCGGGGCTTTGGCAGGCGATGCGGAAGCTGCTCTTGCGAAGTCAAAATCAACACTTCTTTTCAATCGATATTCCACTCGCTGATAATATGTTCGGCCGACTCCTCGACCTGATCGACGTGGTGACGCATCGCCGCGTGCGCTGCCAAGTGATCTCCGCAGATCACGCTTCGCACAATTGAAGCATGCTCCTCGTAGGATCGCACAAGGCGTCCGGGCAGGCGAAATTGTGTCCTTACATACAAGGCCAAGCGACGCCGTGTCTGTTTGGCCATTTGCTCAAGATAACGATTGTGAGCACCCTTGTAGATGGCAGCATGGAAGGCATCGTTCATTTCACCGAACTCATGCAGCTTCTCATCCTTGGCAATCGCACCCATTCGATCATGAATCCGTTGAAATGACTGCCGTTCCTGCGGGGTCATGCTGATTGCAGCAAGCCGGGCACATGACGCTTCTAGCTCGGCCATGGCGGCGAAGAGCTCGCGCGACTGATCGAGCGTTAATGTCGCGACAAAGGCACCACGGTTGGGGACCAGCTTGACCAAGCCAGTACTGGCAAGTTCGTGCAAGGCTTCGCGCACCGGTGTGCGGGAGACATGAAAACGCTTAGCTAGCGTTTGTTCATACAGCTTCTCCCCTGCCGCAAGCTCTCCATCGAGGATCAATTCCTCAATCTCTTCAGACAGTCTTCCCATGAATACCCTTCTCCGAATTCGCGCGTAGCCGCTTGCCTAGCTGGAGTGCAACCATGCATTGCAGCAAAAAATAGTGCATTGCACCATTGCACACAAAAAAGGCTCTTGACGCCAGATTGCATACAATGTGTAACTAGAAAAAGAATCGGCATGCAAAACTCTTCTAAGGAGGCTCCGTGAATGCACATGTCCCCAAAAATGTTCCGGCAAACTAGCGCGCATAAAGCCGTGCTTCTTCCCAAGGCCGCGCTGCTAATGGCTGTGTCAACCTTGCCTGCTGTGGCCTATGCGCAGAGCGATGACGTGACAGAAGGCGACGGTGAGGATGTCATCATCGTCACAGGCGAAAGTATTGATCAGTATGATGTGCTGCCGGACCGCCCTTCGGACAGCACATTTGGGACCATACGTGCGCTTGAGGAAACTCCCCGCTCGGTCAGTCTGGTAGAGGGCTCGCTGATCGAATTGTTCGGCATTCAAAGCGTGAACGATTTTGTGGCCATTACGCCAGGCACCTTTACCGGTAACTACTTCGGCATTCCCGGAGCGTTGGATGTTCGCGGAGAGCGGGCGGACAATTTCTTCCGCGGCTTCCGCCGGATTGAAAACCGCGGCAACTTCCCGACGGCCGTTCAGGCGTCAGAATATGTCGAAATCGTCAAGGGGCCGCCCCCTGTCATCTATGGCGGCGGGAAGGTTGGCGGAATCCTGAATTTTGTTCCCAAATCGGCAAAGAACAAGGATAACAAGTTGGATGCCGCAACGGGCGGCGCATCTGTCACCGTGGGCACCTATGGCAAACTTTTGGGCACTGCTGAATTTGGTACTCCATTTGACATAGGCGGCGCGGAATCGGGCGTTTACGTATTCGGCCTGCTGGAAGATTCAGACCATTACTATCGCAACATTTACACCAAGAACCGTTTGCTGCAGGTCGCCGCGAACACCGATATCAGCGACAAGATCACGATTGAATATGGCGGCATGTACCAGAACGCCGATCTCAATCAGAGCCTCGGCTGGAACCGTGTTACGCAGGATCTGATCGATAGCCGCGGGGCGCGCTATCTTGGCGGAACACCCGGCCTCAATCTTGATACCAACGGCGATGGCCAGTTGTCGCCATCAGAGGTCGATGCGTTTGATCTTGAGCAATTCGCCTTCGCATCGCCATTCCCCTTCTTCGCGCTGAGCCAGAATCAGCGCGACGCTTTCGCGCTTGACCCTGCGACCGTTGGCTTCTCGCCAATCGATCACCGTACTGTGCAAACCGAACGGTCCGATTTCTCCAAGTCCGAAGTGTGGACCGGATATTTCGATATCTTCCTCGATCTGAGCGACAATTTCTCGATCAAGAACCAGACCTTCTACGATAATGTCGATCACTCGAAGTTCTCAAGCTATGGCTTTGGCGCCGACTATGATGCCTATGTCTTTGAAAACAAGACGACGGCCAATATCATCTTCAATCCCTCTGGGGCCCTCAATATCGAAACCGTGCTGGGCTTTTCCTATCGCAAGTCCGCAGGGCGAGAGCGGGAGTCGCGCGGTCGCGGCTATCAGGTACTCGACCGCCGGGATATCTCCGTGGGCGCAACAGGGAACGACCGTTTTGAAGGCCCGTTCTCGGGAAGCGGCAATGTCGCCTTCAACTGGGATCAGGACGGCAAGCATACCGATCTTGGTTTCTTTGGCCTGATCGATGCCCGCATTGGCGATAGCGTCAGCGTGCTGCTTGGTGCCCGCGTTGACGATTACGATGTATCGGTCTTCGGCACCAATGTTGCGGGCGTCTTTGGATCAGCAGAAGATAGCGACACTGCCTTCTCCTATAACGCCAGCCTGAATGTCGAGCCGATCGACGATATCAACCTCTATGTGACCTATGCGACGTCTGAATATCTCGAACTCGGACAGGGCGGCATGGTCAGTCTCGAGACCATTCAGAGCGATACCTGGCTGCAGGATTCTGAAGTGCTGGAAGCCGGGATCAAGGGCTATCTCAACTACGGCAAGCTCTTCTTCAATCTCGTTTGGTATGAACAGAACCGCACCAGCTTCAACACGCTGTTCGGTGCTTTCGACAGATACGAATCTACCGGCGTAGAGCTTGAATTGCGGTACGCGGTTACCGAAAGGCTGAACCTCACCGGATCGGCCACATGGCAAGATACAGAGTTACTCAATTCGCCGTTCTTTTTGGGAATTCCACCTGAAGCTCTGGGCTTCGTTCCCGCATTTGCGAACGATCCCGCGCGCTTTTACGGTGGCCGCTTCACCGGCGTCGGATCACAGATCGGTATTGATGGGCCGATCGATTTTCCAACTCCAAGCCAGTTGTACTCAATCAACGCGACCTACACTTTGCCGCAAGGCATGGGCATGTCAGTTGGGGCCACGCATGTCTCCTCGATGTTCTCCGGATTTGCCCAATTGGTTCGGTTGCCGTCCTACACGGTGACGCGCCTGGCTGCGTTCGCAGATCTTGGGCCATTTCACTTGCGCGTGAATGCGAACAACCTCTTCAACGAGAAATACTACACGCCGCAATTCCTGTTCTGGGACACCTTCGTCAGCCCCAGCGTGGGCCGTACCGTGGAAGCAACCCTGTCCTATAAATTCTGAGCAGAAAAACTGCGCATAACAGCTTTTGGGAGCAATCGAATGGAGATCAATTTGCCTGAAGTGGTGGCGGAAGTCACCGCGCTTTGCGCAGCCTATAACAAGGCCCTGATCGAGAATGATGTCGAGGCGCTCAGTGATTTCTTCTGGGACTCCGAACATGCCTTGCGGCTGGGCGTAGCCGAAGAACTGTATGGCGCGGATGAAATCAGGGCTTTTCGTAAGGCGCGGGTGGTCAATTTCTCTGACCGCAAGCACTTGCGCGAAACCTTGCTCACCATTGGCCAAGACTTTGCCTCGGCCACGCTTGAGTTCACGGTGAAGGTCAACGGAAGTCCGCGCCATGGCCGCCAGAGCCAAGTGTGGGCGCGCTTGCCGGAACTGGGATGGAAGATCGTCTCTGCCCATGTGTCGCACAAGGTTACGGCGAACAATCGCGCCGCTTTTGGCGATGGAGCGGCAGCGGCCTATGTCGCTGCAGCATCGCAATTGCTGGAACTGCCGATTGATCCCGAGTTTCGCGATGGTGTCGTTGCCAATCTCGATGTGATGAAGAAGATCGCTGGGCCGCTGATGCAGTTTGATCTGGGGGATGAAGAACCGGCTGCGAGTTTCACCGCATGACAAATGATCTGGCCTTGCTCAGTGCGAGCGAAATTGCCTCGGGCGTCCGGTCGAAAGCGTTTTCTGCCGCCGCCGTTGCCCGCGCGACGCTGGACCGCCTTGAAGCCATAAATCCGGTAATCAACGCCTTCACTCTCGTGACTGCGGAACGGGCACTGTCAGAGGCTGATGCGGTTGACGAAGCAGTGGAAAGCGGACGCGATCCCGGGCCGCTTGCCGGCGTACCTTACTCGGTGAAAAACCTCTTCGATCTGGCGGGCGAAGTGACTGTGGCGGGGTCGATCATCAACAAGGACTATCCGCCAGCGACAGCAGATGCCACCAGCGTTGCTCGCTTGAAGGAGGCCGGGGCGGTCTGTCTTGGCGCCACGAATATGGGCGAATACGCCTATGATTTCAGCACTATCAATTCGCACTATGGCGCAACTAAGAACCCGCACGATCTCAGCCGGTCGGCTGGGGGCTCGTCAGGCGGTTCGGGCGCTGCTGTTGCGGCAGGGCTGGGTGCATTTTCCCTCGGCACAGATACCAACGGATCGGTGCGTGTGCCTTCATCTTTCTGCGGGATATGGGGCCTGAAGCCTGGATACGGCAGGCTATCGCGCGCCGGTGCGTTCCTGTTTGCAGGCAGCCTTGATACAATCGGGGTTCTGGGCAGGAGCGTCGCCGACCTGGCCGCCTCTGCCGATGTAATCGATGGCCCCGATCCGCGCGACCCTGTTTGCGTGCACGACCCCCATCCATCTTTTGCATCCACGCTTGATCAAGGGATCGATGGCCTGCGGATTGCCAAACTCGGAGGCTATTTCTCCCGCGACTGGACTGACGAGATCGCCGACGCCTTGGAACAGGTCACAGATGCTTTGGGCGTGACGGCTCAGACCGAACTGCCCAATCCTGAACTTGCGCGGGCGGCGGCCTATACCATTACGGCAGCTGAAGGCGGGGAGCTGCATCTGGAACGGTTGAAGCTGCGTGCGGCGGATTTCGATCCGTCTTCGCGCGATCGGTTCATCGCCGGCGCGCTAGCGCCAACGGCCTGGTATATGCAGGCGCAACGGTTTCGTAGCTGGTTCAAAGCGCACATGGCGGCGGTATTTGAGCATCATGATGTTCTTGTCGCACCGGCTACGCCAATGGTTGCTCCGAAGTTGGACCAGAATACCTTCACGCTCGATGGCGCCGAACATCTGCTAAAACCAAACATCGGCATTCTGACCCAGCCGATCACGTTGATCGGGTTGCCGGTGGTTGCCGCGCCGGTCCATTCGCCAGGGCGTTTGCCAACCGCGATCCAGCTTATTGGCCGCCCCGGCAGCGAAGCGACACTCTTGAGAGTTGCAAGGGCGCTCGAAGCGAATGGCGCCTGCGCTGCCCCGACTTCTACTCCAGCCTGACTGTTCTCAGAAGGACCATGCCCATGGATGCCGTGCCCAAAACTCAGTTCGTCCCAACCATCTGGACCAAGGGCGATTGGAATGCGTTCTTTGGCTATGGCAGCAATCTGCTGGTGAATGTCCTGTTGTTGACGAGCATGCTGCGCTTTGTAATCGACATGCCGGCGGAGTTTATCTTTGCGCGGGTTTTACCCGCTGTAGGCGTGATGCTGTGTGTTTCGGCCCTTTATTATAGCTGGCTTGCCTACGATCTGGCAAAGAGGACCGGACGTAGCGATGTTTGTGCTTTGCCCTCGGGGCCGGGCGTTGGACATATCTTTATCGTGACCTTCGTGGTCATGCTTCCGATCAAGCTGATGACCGGCGATTATGTCCGTGCATGGGAAGCAGGCATGGCTTGGATTTTCATCCAAGGGGTGGTGGTCGTGCTCGGCGGTTTTGCCGGCAACTGGATCCGTCACATCGCGCCGCGCGCTGCGCTGCTGTCAGCTTTGGCTGGTATTGCGATCACTTACATCGCAATTCGCCCATTGTCAGAGATGTACATCACGCCAGTGATTGGCTTGATCTGCTTTGCCATCGTGCTGCTGGACTGGTTCGGCGGGTTTCGCGCTTTTGGCAAGATCCCGGCCGGTATTGCCGTAATCGTTGTTGGCACTCTGATAGCTTGGGGTTCCAACCTGTTTGATCTCAACTATGGCGGGCTGACGCTGGAAGGAGTGCGCCAGTCTTTTCTCCACTTCGGCTTCCAGATCCCTATCCCGGCAATCGGGCATGTCTTCTCTGGCTTCGAATTTGCCTCGATCTTGCTGATTACGGCTATTCCTTTCGGAATTTACGACGTTATCGAAGCGATCGACAATGTTGAAAGCGCTGCTGGAGCGGGGGACGATTTCTCCACACGTAAGGTGCTTGTTGCCGATGGCCTGATTAGCATTTTGGGCGCATCGCTGGGCAATCCTTTCATGCTAGTCGTCTACATCGGACACCCGGCTTGGAAATCGATGGGCGGGCGAATTGGTTACGCCGGAGCCAGCGGCTTGTTGATGCTGGGCCTGGGACTGCTTGGGATCGTACCCTTGATCCTAGCAGTGGTCCCTGTGGCGGCGGTCTATCCGATCTTGCTGTTCATCGCGATGGTCATCGGATCACAGGCCTTTCGAGAAACGCCTTCCAAGCATGCGCCGGCCATCGTGCTGGGGATCATTCCTCACCTGTTCCATTGGGCCGGCGATCTGATGAAGAACGCGCTAGGTGCAGCAGGGGTCAAGGAGATCACTCCGGAAATCAGAGAAAGCATGGCCAGCAACGGCATCATGCTCGAAGGCTTCGAAATTCTGGGCGGAGGGGCGGTGCTGACCGGGATCATTCTTTCGGCGACTGCAGTCTATGTCATCGATGGCAAATTGAAGCTCGCTGCAGCATTTATCGCTACCGGCGCGGTCTTCACTTTCTTCGGCCTGATGCACAGCCGAGAGCTGGGCCTTGGACAATCTCCAACACTGGTGATTTGTTATCTGGTTATCAGTGTGATTATCTTGTTGTCGCAACGCTTTCGGAAGACCGAATCCTCACCATTAAGCACCGAGATTGGCGATCTGCCGAGGCAACCGCAGTCTGCAAAGGTTTAAGGGAGATGAGCGACGCGGGAAGCATCGCGCGGCAGGTCTTGTCAGGGGAGGCAACTGCTGAGAGTATCGCGCGCGATGCGCTTTCGCGGATCACCGACTATGATAAGGTGCAGCCACAAGTCTGGATAAGCCGGTTTCCGGACGATAAGCTGCTTGAACTCGCTCGCGCAATCGATGCCAGGGTTAAAGCTGGCGAAGACCTTCCCCTCGCAGGAGTGCCCATCGCGGTAAAGGACAACATCGATGTCTACGGACTACCCACGACAGCTGCCTGCCCCGACTTTTATTATGAGCCTAGTAGCAACGCAGCGGTAGTAGATCAGCTTTTGCACGCTGGTGCGCTGATCGTCGGAAAAACCAACCTTGACCAGTTCGCAACCGGCCTAATGGGCACGCGCAGCCCCTATGGCATCTCCGGATGCGCTTTCAACCGCGAGTTTATTAGCGGTGGATCAAGCGGAGGGTCCGCCATCGCAGTTGCCGCAGGGCTTGTCCCCATCGCGCTTGGCACCGATACCGCTGGCTCTGGCCGGGTACCCGCAGCCATTAATGGACTGTTCGGCTTCAAGCCTAGCCCCGGGCGGTGGAGCACGTCGGGCGTTGTTCCTGCTTGCCGTTCGCTTGATTGTGTTTCTGTCTTCGCTCTTTCGGCGCAAGATGCCGCGCTGGTTGATAGCGTGCTGGCTGTCTTTGATCGCAAAGATCCCTATTCGCGCAAGCGGACCGATGCACCAATCGGATCGGTGGTTACGATTGGTATTGCGCAGCCAGGACAACTGCAATTCGAAACCCCTGAGGATAAAGCGTTATATCACAAATGCCTTGCCCATTGGGCAGACCAAGGCGTGCGTCTGATGGAAGTCGATATCGCTTTTCTTCTAGAGGCTTCGGAATTGCTCTATCAGGGACCTTGGGTGGCAGAACGCACGCAATCGGTCTTTGGTCAACACTGCGTGCGCCCGGATTCGGTCCATCCGGTGGTTCGAACAATACTCGAGGAGGGGAAGAAGGTAACGGGCGCGGATACCTTTGCCGGTCTTCATCAAATCCAGTCCTTTCGGCGGCGGGCAGAGGATTTGTGGAGCAAGGTTTCCGCCATCGCCTTGCCAACAATTCCGGGGATTGTGAGCATTGCTGATGCTCTGACGCGGCCCTTGGAGCGCAATTCGATGCTTGGGCGATATACCAATTTCGTCAATCTGCTGGATTTGGCTGGATTGGCCATCCCTACAGGTTTTCGCGCGAACCGGACGGGTTTTGGTGTTAGCCTTATCGCGCCAGCAAGCTCAGATCGGGCGCTGCTTGATTGGGCTGCATCTCTGCCCCCCCCTTTAGCTGACCAGCGACCCGATCTTGATACTGCTTCGACAAACACAGTGCGCCTTGCAGTGGTGGGCGCACACTTGTCTGGCATGCCATTGCACTGGCAACTGGAATCGCGCGAAGCCAAATTGGTGAAGAGGTGCCGCACAGTGCCTGCTTATCGGCTATTTGCCATGGCCGACACGCAGCCGCCCAAGCCTGCCTTGATCCGTGATGCAGCGGGTGCTGCGATAGAAGTGGAAGTGTACGAAATGACCGAGGCAGCGTTCGGTTGGTTCACGTCGCAAGTTCCGCCCCCATTGGCGATAGGCTCGGTCGAGGTGGAGGGGCTTGGCTATGTGAAGGGCTTTGTGGCCGAGCCACGCGCTATCGAAGGGGCTGTCGAGGTGACCGGATATGGAGGATGGCGGGATTACATTCGGGACTGCGCCAGTGCGCCGCAAGACTGAGAGTAGGTATTCGGCCTTTTACCTCGAGGATTATCCTTAGAGGCTATCTCTTAAAGTGCGCTGGTGCGCAACAACTCAAAGGGCTCCTGTCTGCGCTGCCCATCCGCTTCGGGCAGATGCGGGATTATCCTCAAAGCAAAAAATTCGCACAATTCCGGCATCCATTGCATTGTATGCATGGCGTCATTAGAGGCAGATATATTATACAATTTAGCAGACAGCCTGGCGTAAGAGATCAGGGATGCAGGAGAATTGAAGATGTCAGTTCTGGCGGAACAGATTCAGGATCTTATTCTGGATGGGGTCATCACGCCTGGGGAAAAGCTCGACGAGCACGCATTGGCGAAACGCTTCGATGTCTCGCGGACCCCAATTCGCGAAGCGCTTCATCAAATCGCCAGCACGGGTTTGATTGAGCTGAAGCCCAATCGGGGAGCTTATGTAACCTCTCTCTCCGGCTCTGAGAAGAAAGACTTTTTCATTGCAATGACAGAGCTCGAGAGCACCTGCGCGCGGCTCGCTGCCATGAGCATGACTCCCGGCGAACGCAGTGACTTGCTCCGATTGCACGAAACAATGGGGCAGTTGGCCGCACGCAAGCTTATTGATGAGTTCGAGCTGGCGAATGAGGAATTGCACAACATGATCCTGGAGGGAGCACGCAATCAGCCGCTGGCCGATATGACCCGGACTGTCCGAAACAGACTGCGGGATCGCCGCGAGAAGCAGTTCAAGAGCATTGACCGCATCGCCCATTCGCACGCGGAACATGAGCTCGTTGTGCGGGCAATTGTAACCGGTGATCCGGCTGCTGCACACGGGTCCATGCTGCATCACATGGACCGTTCCGGTGCATCGTATCGCGAAATGATCCGGGCAATGGCAAAGCAGAAAGTCAGCGAAACTGCGGATTGAGTTGCCGGAAAACGTAGTAAATCCAATTCTGAGACCACCGTCTTACAACAAAGCCCAGGTCTTTGGCTCCACTTTCTCACCCAACCTTCATTGTTGATGATCCACTCGATTCTGAGTCCGCTATCGGCCTGCAAAGACCTACCCGCGAATGACCGAAATTGGGGCGCAAAACTGCCGTAGGCATGAATGTCCGCAATTGGGTCGTTAGCAGACAGTCCGCTTCCGGGGGACATTGGGGTTTCAGCGCCTCTCTGCACTGTCCATCGAGCCGCAGCACCAGGTCGCCCAATCCTCCATCAGTTCTCGCCGTTTCTCGAACAGATCGCCGCGGCGATAGGCGGCCTCGACACGGTTCGCGACCGTGTGCGCGAGAGCCATTTCGACGGCCTCAGGCGAATGACTTGTGCTTTCAGCCGCCCAGTCACGGAATGTGGAGCGGAACCCGTGGACCGTGAACTGGCCAAGGTCCATGCGCTTGAGCACTGCACCCAAGGTCATGTCGGACATGGGGCCGTTGTGCATGCCGGGAAAGAGAAGGGGTGTCTTGTCGATCCGAGGCAGTTGCTCGAGAAGCTTGATAGCAGCCTTGGATAACGGGACCCGATGTTCTCGCCCTGCCTTCATGCGTTCGGCTGGTACGACCCACAGCGCGCGATCCAGATCGATCTCATCCCACGAGGCATTGCGCACCTCGCCCGAGCGGGCAGCCGTCAAGATGACAAACTCAAGCGCGCGAGGGCTTATCCCCTCCCGCTCCCGCAGCTTTGCCATGAAGGGAGCAATATCCTGCCAGGGCATGGCCGGGTGATGGCGAACACGGCGCACCTTCGAGATGCGGGGAAGGGCGGCCTCCAGGCCTCCGCGCCATACAGCCGGGTTCTCGCCTGTGCGCCAGCCCATCAGCTTGGCGCTGTTGAGTACAGCCTCGATCCGCATGCGCACCCGGCTCGCTGTCTCTGACTTCGTACTCCAGATCGGCTTGAGGATCTCGACGATATGCTGGGCCGTGATATCTCGCACCGGCATGTCGCCAATGACTGGATAGGCATAGGTCTTGAGAGTGTTGGTCCATTGCTGGCTGTGCTTATGATTGCTCCAGCCCGCTTCTTGTGCAGCGATATATTTCTCGGCAGCCACGCGGAAAGTGGCGGCTTCGAGCTGCTGCTCTAGCTCTTCCGCCGTAGCGATCTCATCCGCTTCTGCCTTGGATTTTCGCTTTTGCTCGATCGGATCGGTGCCCGATGCAACCATCGCTTTGAGTCGCGCAGCCTCCGCTCTCGCAGCGACAGGCTCGACATTTGCGAGCGATCCGAGCCCCATTTCGCGTCTTCGCCCAGAAATTTGGAAGCGGAAGATCCAGCTTTTCGCGCCGCCAGGCTTCACGTTCAGGTACAGACCATTGCCGTCGGCATGCATGCCTGGCTTGGCATTTTTTATCTCGAGAGCTGTCAGCGGCATGCCGTTTGACCTTCATCCCACCACTTGTCCCACCACAATTATGGTGGGTTTTGGCAGATTGCAATGAAGCTTGCTGAACGATCCACATCAGCGTAACAATGTTTAAACACTGTAATTAATGCATTTTGTGGTCCTTATTGCACCATGATGAAGGAAGAGGTGGCGGAGACGGAGGGATTCGAACCCTCGATACCCGGTTCGGGTATGGTTCCTTAGCAGGGAACTGGTTTCAGCCACTCACCCACGTCTCCGCATTCGCAAACCCGGCTGTCTATGGTTTGCGAGTTGCGCGCTATAATGGGGCGATTGCGGCCCCGCAAGGGCGCAAAATGTCGAATTTGCCTGCAAACCCGGCTCGCTGCCCTCCCACGTCGGCAGAATTCGCCATTCCCCGCACCAGCGACTCGGTTCACCGCAATTTCGATTCGGTTCATCGCCGCGACATTGTCCCGTGTCCATCGAGCGATTCTGATCCGCCATTCGAGGGGCGATACAAGGCCCCGCAGGAGCACATCATGACGCGCATCACCGCATATCTCAGAACCTGGGCTCTCGCGCTTGTGGTCGCAAGCGCAGCGCCTGTCGCTGCGCAGGAGCTCGAAAGCATAGATCCTGACGCCGCGTTCGGACCGGCCTCGCAAGCGGATGTCGCACCTCTGCCTGACTATGTCAGCCCGGTGCCCGAGGCATCTTCGTCCGCAAATGGCCCAAACAGCGAGCTTCCGCCCGCTCCGCAGGATGAGGTGGTCTACAGCTCTGAACCGCTGCCCGGTTCGCCCGCTCCGGAATGGTCCGACCCTCAGCCTGCGGAAACAGCCGTAATGACAGATGAGCAACTGGCTGAAGCGGAAACCACTTACGGCGAGGACGATCTGATCGGCGCGGCTGGCGGGGTCTTTGGCGACGGCGCCAAGGGTCTTGCGAAGATGATCGAAAATCTCCTCAAGGATCAGGGCCGCCCTAATGGCTACATCGTTGGCCGCGAAGCAGGCGGCGCGTTTGTGGTCGGCGCCCGCTATGGCTCGGGCACGCTTCATCACAAGGTCGAAGGCGAACGCCCGGTTTACTGGACTGGCCCATCGATCGGGTTCGATGCCGGAGCCAATGCCAGCAAGACTTTCGTTCTTGTCTACAACCTGTTCGACACAGAAGAGCTGTACGAGCGCTATCCGGCGGGCGAAGGTCAGGTCTATGTCGTTGGAGGACTCCACGCAAGCTACCTGCGCAAAGGCGATGTCGTGCTGATCCCTATCCGAATGGGCGCGGGTCTGCGGCTTGGCGTCAATGCCGGCTACATGAAATTTTCGAAGAAGCAGAACTGGCTGCCGTTCTGATAACCGCCCTTTCGGCGTCGCAAATGATCGAATAATTGCGCAAACTCTGCGCCGCGGCAGCAATTGGCTGTTGCGAGCAGACGCGCGGCGCGGCAAAGGGGCCGCGCTATGCTTGAGAACCTCTCCCCCCAGTCGCCTGACGCGCTGCTTGCGCTGATCAAGATGTATGCCGCTGATGAGCGGACCGACAAGATCGACCTTGGTGTCGGTGTCTATCGCACCGGGCAGGGTGACACGCCTGTGTTCGAAGCGGTCAAGCAGGCCGAACAGAAGCTGGTCGATACGCAAAGCTCTAAGGCATATCTTGGGCCGGAAGGCGACATGGGCTTTGTCGAAGCCCTGATGCCGTACATTTTCGGTGATGACCCGACCGATGGTGGCCGGATAACCGGTATGCAGACACCCGGTGGCACCGGCGCTGTGCGGCTTGCTGTAGCTCTCGCTAAAGCGGCTGGCGCGGAGCGGGTGCATATGGGCGTTCCGAGCTGGCCAAACCATGCTCAGATCCTGAACGATGTCGGTGTGGAGACTGTCACCTTCTCTCATGCGACCGACGTTGGCACAGCGGACCTCGACGCGGTTCTCGATGTCATCAAGGCGGCCGGACCGAAGGAAGCCGTCCTGCTGCACGGAAGTTGCCACAACCCGACCGGGATCGACTACTCGGACGAGTATTGGGATGCGATCGCGGATGCCTTTGCCTCTTCGGGCACGTTTCCGATCATCGATGCGGCGTATCAGGGTCTTGGCCACGGGATGGAAGAAGATGCGCTGGGCATGCGCAAGGTCCTTGCCGCAGTCCCGCAAGCCTTCGTCTGCTACAGCTGTGACAAGAATTTCGGCGTTTACCGCGACCGCGTTGGTGCATTCTACGCCAAGGCAGAGGATGCAGAGCAGTTGGCGACGGTCTTCTCCAACGCCAATGCGCTGGCCCGCGCAAGCTGGTCGATGCCGCCTGACCATGGCGCTGCCACTGTCCGCCTGATCCTGGACGATCCGGCGATGACGCAGGTGTGGCTGGACGAGCTTGAAACCATGCGCGAGCGGCTGCGGCTGGTGCGCAAGACGCTCGCTGATGCAGGCACCGCGGGCGGCGTGGATTTGAGGCCGATCGGCCAGCAAAATGGACTGTTTGCCATCCTTCCTGTGACGCCTGAGCAAGTGAAGGCGCTGCGCGAAGATCATGCGATTTACATGGCAGGTTCGGGCCGTATCAACGTGGCAGGTCTTACAATGAACAACATCGGGAAGTTCATCGACGCACTGGCTGCGGTGACAGGTTGAAGACCCCCAGACTAGATTGCCACATCACTACCAGTGACAAGGTTTCGCCGATAATCTCGGAACAATCTCCTGTTTTGGCCGTTGAATGGATTGAAAACAAAGGAGTTTTACTATGCCTGCACCAATCGCGACACTCGCCCTCGTAACCCTCGGCAGTGGACTGGCATTGGGTGGTTGGTCCTACAAACGCGCCAAGGATGCGAAGAAAAAAGACAAGTATCCCAAATTGACTCATGCGCTGGCGGATGACGAAGTTATGGTCCGTGACACAGGGCCGTCGGCGAACAACGCCAAGACAGTGACACAGAACAAGGCGGCTTCCCAGCCCGCCTGAATGAACGATACCTGCTCCCTTTAGGGGAGCGAATTTCGATCACGATAAAGGGGCCGCTCCGTGGAGGAGCGGCCCTTTTCGTGTGCGCCGAAACGCTCGACCTATTTGGGGGCAGGTGCCAAATCGCGCGGAGGATCGGCGCGCTGCGGCGAGGTCTGGCGCGGCGGGTTGGCACGCGGGGCTGGCGGGCTAGTCCGCGCGGGCGGCGGGTTCGTCCGGGCCGGTTGCGTCGTAGACGTGCGGCGGGGCTTGGGCCGCCAATAGTCAGCCTTGAGCTTGTACTCATGCCCGCATACCGTGCCGGCATGGCAGGTGAAGTTTGCACCGTTCGGCGGCAGCTGCACGGTCAGTTGCGGGTACCACACCGGCCAATCCCAATTGCGGGACCACACCGCGATATCGACATAGGCGCGCCCGACCAGGCCCGGCGTCATCTGGAACCCGAGATTGTAAATGGGATCGCTGACCGTAAAGCGGCTGAAACGGCTGCCGTTCACATCCAGCGGATAGCGCTTGCCGCTTTCCGACATGGTCATGACTTTGTTGGCGACATGATCGCGCAGTTTGAAGCTGAGGCCGTTGGAGAACAATTCCATCTTCACCGCCGGATGGATCTTCGCGCCAGCAATCCCGAAGCTCGCCCGGTTAGCAAGGAAGTCGATCTGCTCGATCGTGCGGATAACCGGCGGTGTGGTCTGTCCGGGGGAAGGCGGCTTGAACTGGCCATTGGTAAACGGCGAGGGCAGCCGATCCGTCAGGTCAAATCCGACATCGACCCCGACATTGCCCTGCCTGTTGCTCGTAAGCTTGTACAGAAAGCCTGCATAGGCCTGCGCTTCGGCAACCAGTTCCTGTCCGTTGAAGCGCTGCGTGCTGTGCAGGCCCGTTGCCGCATATTGATTGGTATTGGCGTCGATGGGCTCGAAAACAGGCCGGAAGAAGGCCTGCTCCTGACCGTTCTGGTGGCGATATTGATAGGTGCCGTCCATCTGCACAGGAAGGCGCAAGCCAAAGCCATAACTGAAGCCAGCATAAGGCTCGACATAATAGGTCCGCTTGCAGCCAAACAGGCACCAGGCGATGGTGATCGAGACGCGCTTGCGCCATTCGAACTGCCGCCCAAGCGTAAAGCCGGTGAGATAGAATGCGCGGTCAATCGCGATATCCTCTGATATGTCGAGCTGCGGTGCGGCTGCAAAATCGGTCATCCCTTGCGGGCGCGTGGGAGCGGCGCGAAGATCGGTAGGGCGCGTTGGCGGTGCAGGCGAAGTGGTGGGTTCAATCCCGCCGGCGGCGAGCACTCGTGCGTCGACCGCATCGCGCTCTACGGAAACACTGGCGAGTTGGTAACCGTCTGCCGGCGGGCGCTGCGTGGTGCCGAATGCCGGGCGCGCCTGAATGCGCAAGTCCTGCGCTTCAAGACTGGGGACGAACATCACTTCTTCCAGCTCGACTTCAGCCCGGTTGATCAGCTCCTCCTGCAAGGCTTCATTGCTCATGGCAGACAGGCGCACGGCTTCTGCCTCGCCGATTTCCGCGCGGCGCTGCGGATCAGCCAGATAGCTGCGCAATTGCGCGATATCGTTGTCGATCTCTGCTTGCTGCTCAGCCGCTACAACACGCGCATTTGCAATGGCGCGGCTGCGCTCTGCCGGATTGGCGATGAAGCGCGCGCTGGCCTGCGGGCTGGCATATTCGCTGGCACGGGCAGCATCACTCTTGCGGCTCCAGCATTCGACTCCCTGGGCTTCGACGTCCTGCAGCGTGTTCGCATCCGAGCACACGCCGGGCTCAAGCTGGTAGGCGATGAACTGGCGGACCACGATCCCTTCGGGAATCTCCGCGACTTCAAGCGTGTCTGCGTGGACCTTGGCGATCTGCGGGCGGGACCGCAGGCGCTGCGCGACATTGATCGGCGCTGCCGGATTATCGAGCACTGGCCGCATGTCGATTTCGCCCTGCGCAATCTGGATGACCGGCTGAGCGCGAACCGCGCCGATGGTCATACGCCGCAGGACGGGCCGGGACTGCAGCAGGGCTTCAGTGCTTTGCGCGCGCAGGATCGTGGTATTGGCGGGCGCTTCCACTTGCAGTTCAGCCGGACGCTGGACCTCGGTCGTCTCCGCCTGCGCCGCTTGCATTCTGAATTCCTGCGCAGCGGCATAGCCTGCAAGTCCAGTCGAACACAGAACAGCTGTCGTGAGAACTCGCCGCAGCATGGGTCCCTCCCAAGGCTTGCGCTGAGATGCCCCTCAAACCGAGCGTGTCAGCGCAGTGATAACAGTCGCGACCTGCTATGGTGCGGCGATCGTATCGAATGGGGAAGGGTGGGGCAAGCTGGCACTGTTAACCAAGAGCGGGCGCGTAGTGGTCAGCCCGCCAGCAATTGCATCCGCTTCAGGTAGCGCGCGAGCACGTCGATCTCGAGATTGACCTGGTCCCCTGCTTTCAGGGCGCCCAAAGTGGTTACTTCGCCGGTATGCGGGATGATGTTGAGGCCGAAATCACACGCGCCGTCATCCTGATCTTCGACTGTGTTCACTGTCAGTGAGACGCCATTGACGGTGATCGAGCCCTTGGCGGCGATGAAGGGGGCGATCGCTTGAGGTGCGCGGATCACGATCCGCCAGCTGTCGCCCTCTGGCACGGCTGCAATCACTTCGCCAACCGCATCGACATGGCCGGTGACGATATGTCCGCCAATCTCGTCACCTACGCGCAAGGAGGGCTCGATATTGAGCTTTGCGCCTTCAACCCACATTTCGGGCACGGTGCGGCTGGTGGTTTCCGCTGAGACATCGACATCGAACCAAGCGTCGCCAGCGCTGCCGCCGCGCTCGACCACGGTCAGGCACACGCCCGAACACGCAATGGAGGCGCCGATTGCGATCTTGGCCGGATCGAGCGGGGCAGCAATGCGCAAGCGCAAATCGCCACGCTGTTCGGCCTTGGCGATGGTTCCAATAGCGGTGACGATCCCTGTGAACATATGCGCAGCTTTGCTCCTTATCGGGTGCGCTGATAGGCGGTGAATGTGTCGCTGCCAAGCTGGCGGCTTTCCGCAATCGTCCAGCGGCCATGCGCGGAGGCGAGATCATCGAGACCCAAGGCTCCGATGGCGCGCAGCCCGTCGCCGATGATGATGGGCGCGCGGTAGATCTCCAGCCGGTCGACCAGGTCGGCTGCAAGGAAGCTCGCCGTGATCTTCGCCCCACCTTCGACATAGAGGTATTGCGCGCTTTCGAGCTGCGCGATCTGCGCAGGCGCGTTGATGACCTTGACGCCGTCAGGTGCGACCCCGCGGGTCAGCAGCACCTTGCGCGGCGAGCGCTCTTCAAGGCCGGGAAGCCGCACATCGAGCCGCGGTTTGTCCGCACGCCAGGTGCCGCCGCCAACCAGAATGGCATCAGCCATCGCGCGGCGCGAATGGACATGGGCGCGCGCCGCCTCGCCTGTGATCCATTGGCTAGTGCCATCAGCGAGCGCGATGCAGCCATCGAGTGACATGGCGATCTTGAGCGTTACGTGAGGGCGGCCCTGCTCGGCGCGCATGAGATAACCCGCAAGGCTTTGCCGGGCGGCTTCGCTCTCCAGCACATGAACTTCGACCCCTGCCTTCTCCAATAGCGCAACGCCATTGCCTGCAGTGCGCGGATCGGGATCGAGCATGCCAATGACCACCCGCGCCGGGCGCGCATGCGCGAGCAATTCCGCACAGGCCGGGCCGCGTTCTGACTGATGCGCGCAAGGCTCCAGCGTAACATAGGCAGTTGTGCCTTCCGCAGTGCCTTTGGCCAGCTTGCTCAAGGCATTGGCCTCCGCATGCGGGCGACCACCCTCTTGCGTCCATCCCCGCGCAATCACGCGGTCATCCTTAACAAGAATACAGCCCACCGCCGGATTGGGCGCGCTAACCGGACGTCCACGCAGTGCCAGCCGCGCCGCTGCGTCCATCCAGCGCGCGTCGTCGGTGCCTTTAGTCGGCAAGCGGAGCCTCGCGGTCGCCTTCTCCTGCCGGAGCGTCACTCGCAGCCGCCGCCGCTTCTTCCGCCGCTCGTTCCGCTTCGATTTCCGCTTCCATAGCATCGACATCGATGCCGGTCGCGCGGCCCAGATCGCGATACATCTGTTTCTTTTCTTCCTCGATCCGGACCTGCTCGGCAGCAAACGCATCCTTGCGTTCCTGGTTCGCAATGTTCGAGGCCATAATTTCCTCGTCCGTCCGATCGGGCGCGAAACTGGTGATCCAGGTTATCTCCGGCCGTGCGGGTGGTGCCGTCACGCTTTGCGCTGTGGCCCACATCATAATGATGATGACCGGGATCGCCGAAGCGAGCAGAATGACCCAGCGATAAGGCTGGGGCTTCCTGAACTCACTCCAGAAGTCTGCGATCCCTGGCAGGGGATTGAACCGCGATTTGGAAAGCGACTTTGTGAACATGGCCACCAACATAGGGAGCAGGTTTCACCTGCGCTAGTGTTTCACGCTGCAGTGCTTCAGCCGAAGCTTGAATACAGACTGCGGCCGTGCCGCTTGAGCCATCTATCTGCTTCTGCAACCTCGCCTTCAAAGATCCTCGCCAGCATCGCATGAAAGGCGGGTGAGTGGTCGAAATGGACGAGATGCGTGACTTCATGCGCAACGACCGATCGGCGTACGAAGTCAGGGGCTTGAATGAGCCGCCAGTTCAACCGGATGCGCTGCTGGTCGGAGCAGCTGCCCCAACGCCGTTGCGCGCGCGACAGCGCTACCGGGACGAGCTTCAGATCTGCCGCTGCGCAGTAATGTGCGGCATCCTGTTCGAACGCTTGTAATGCGAGCACTTCGCACCACCGCCTGAGCCGCGCTTCCAACGACGACAACGGGCCACCTACCAGGATTGAACTGCCGTCAAGCTGCGGTTTGCGCGGATGCGCTTCATCCCATTCGATCGCGTGCGGTTGCCCGTGAAGATGGAGGGTGCTACCCGGCTGAGGCGTTTTGCGCTCAGGCAATTTCGCGAGCTGATTTGCCAGCCAATCGCTTTTCGCATGAGCAAAGGCGATCGCTTCCGCACTTCGTGCCCATTGCGGCAGGGTTAGCTTCACCGCGCTGCCATCGGGCGCAATCCGCAGAGTCAGTCGGCGCGCGCGGGCATGGCGCTTCAGTTCAATCGGCAGAATACGTCCGCCAAGCTCTATCTCTGGCTCAAGCCGTTCCTTGCGCAGCCAGTCAATCATGGCGCATCCTCTGCGACATGAGCGTTCCATTCGACGATGTGATGCTCGGGCGGCCCGGCTACTGTCTCACTGATGACGCGCCCGACCACGGAAACGCCAGCGCGCTGCACCGCCTCGCGGTCTCCGCTGATAAGGTAATGCCAGTCAGGCAGTGGCTTGTCCTGCGCGCGCCTGCTGTAAGCACAAGTCTCCGGCAGCCATGGCACGTTCTGGACGATCTTCAGGGTGAGCCGCAGACAATCCGGCACATAGGCCTTGCGGTTCTTGTAATCGGTGCAGCGCGCAGTCTTGGTATCGAGCAGCTTGCACGCGACATTGGTGTCGAAAATCTCGCCTGTGTCTTCTTCTTCCACCTTGTGCAGGCAGCAGCGCCCGCAACCGTCGCACAGCGCTTCCCATTCGGCGCGTGACAAGTCCTTCAGCGGAAGGGTCCAGAACTGGTCTCTCAGCTCACCCATTTGTCGAGTTCAGCCGCGACGCTTTCCGCGCCCTGGTCGGTTGGCAAGGTCGCGAGCGGCTCTCCATTGGGTCCGAACAGATAGACGATCGCGGAATGATCCATCAGATAGCCGCCGCCCGGCGTGTCCTCTCCGCGGGAATAAAACACGCGGAAAGTGTCTGCGGCTGCCTTCACTTGCTCCTCGCTCCCAGTGAGTCCGATCAACCGGTCTGAAAAGGCTGCGGCAAATTCACCCACTTTTTCAGGCGTATCGCGGACAGGGTCGATGGAGATGAAGATCGGCTGGATGTTGCTTGCCTGCCGTGGCCGCTTCTCTGCATATATCTCCAGCCCCTGCGCCATGCGCTGGACATCTGTCGGGCAAATGTCTGGGCAGAAGGTGAAACCAAAATAGACGATCCGGTACTTGCCGTTGAAATCGGACCAGCGCACGGTCTCGCCATCGCTGCCCACCAGTTCAAACGGCCCGCCGATATCAGCACCTGCCAGCGGCGGATCAATCGGCTGCTCGGATGTTCCAGGGGTGCAGGCTACTAGCGCGAATGGCGCCAGCAAGGCAGCAATCAGCTTGGTGGCAGTCAGTAGCTTTGGGGCAGGCGTGGCGTGTCGGTTCATGGTCTGCTAATTGGGCATCGGCCATTGCGTTTGTAAGAGGTTCGATGTGCCTCTAAGGGGCTTTCTGGCAGGAATTGCGAAAGGATAACAGGATGGCGCGCGCCTTTATGCGCAGGATTGGGTGGGCGATTGCGGCCTTGCTCGCTGTTTCAGCGATGCCGGCGGCAGCGCAGATGTTTTCCGATGGCTATGAATTCCTGAAAGCGGTGAAGGATCGCGACGGTGATGCCGTCACCAACGCGCTCAACGAACCGGGGACGACCATCATCAACACGCGCGACATTACAACGGGCGAGACCGCGATGCATATCGTGACAGAGCGCCGTGATGTGGTCTGGATACGCTTTCTTTCGCAGCGCGGTGCCAATCCGAACATTCGTGACCGTAACGGGGTTGCGCCGGTCCAGGTTGCCGTGACGCTCGGTTTTGTTGAAGGGGTCGAGGCCCTGATCAAGGCGGGCGCTGACATCAATGTGAAAAACAGTACCGGTGAAACGCCCTTGATATCTGCTGTCCACCGGAAGGATGTGGCCTTGGTCCGGCTGTTGCTCGAAAAAGGCGCTAACCCTGATGCGACCGACAACTCGGGCCGTTCCGCGCGCGACTATGTGGCGCTGATGAACGGGAACGCGCGGCTGGTCGACGAGTTCGAGAAGGCAGATGCCAAGCGCAACGAGCAAGGTTCGGCGAAGGATTACGGGCCGTCATTTTGACCACCCAGAGCCAATGTGAGAGACAATGACTGATTATTCCGACATGACTTTGGAAGAACTGCGCATTGCGCTCGCGCCGGAAGTGGCTGCAGCAGCGATCTTCGATGGCTGGAACGAAACAGCGCTGGAGGCAGCGGCAGAGATGGCCGGAGCGGACTTCGATATTGCCAGGCTCGCCTATGCCGACAAGCGGATCGGTGGGCGCGCGATGGATATGATCGATGCCTGGATTGAAAGCGTCGATGCTCGCATGGTGGAAGAGCTGTCGGCAGAAAAGCTCGCCGAGATGAAGATTCGCGAGCGGATTTTCGAGCTCGTATGGTTTCGCCTGATGGCGATCGAGGGCCTTGAAGAGGCTCTTCGGCGCGCGATGGCGATTATGGCGATGCCGCAGAACGCTGCGCGCTCGCTGCAGATTGGCTGGCGCAGCGCGGATCTGATGTGGCGGCTCGCAGGCGATACCGCGACGGATTATAACCACTACACCAAGCGCACTATTCTGGGTTCGATCTATGCCGCGACGCTGGCCGTCTTCATCGAGGATGACAGCGAAGGCAAAGAACAGACGCGCGCTTTTCTCGAACGCCGGATCGAAGGCGTGATGAAGTTCGAGAAAGTGAAGGCGCGGCTGCTGCGCCCGGACCGCGAGACATTCAATGTGACGCGCTTTCTCGGGCGGCTGCGTTACCCCGCGCGGTAGTTCGCAAACTCTCTATTGAGAATCACTTGCAAAAACTCGCGTGCTCTGGCAGCGGGACGAGCGATGACCTTGGACCTCCTGCCTTTCGGCTCAACCGCTCTGATTACCGCCGTCGATTGGGACCAGATCCCGCGCGAAGACGCGCAGCGCCTGCGCGTGCTCGGGCTTGATGAAGGGGCCGAGGTCGGCCTCGCGCATCGCGGTGTATTCGGCGGCAAGGATCCGCTCGCGGTCACCATCGGACGGATGACAGTCGCACTGCGCCGTTCGCATGCCGCGGCAATGACAGTGCACGCAGAATGAGTAGCCTCCGCAGAGCAGCCCTCGTCGGCAATCCCAATGCGGGCAAGAGCGCGCTGTTCAACGCGCTCACCGGCGCGCGACAGAAAATCGCGAATTATCCCGGCGTGACGGTCGAACGAAAAGTCGGGCGCATCACGCTTGCTAACAGTGAGCCGATGGAGCTGGTCGATCTGCCCGGCAGCTATTCGCTTCACGACACCACCAGCCCCGACGAGGAAGTAACGCGCCAGCTGGTTCTCGGCGAATTTGAAGGCGAAGCGCAACCTGATGTGCTTGTCATCGTGCTCGATGCGGCAAATCTCGAGCAGCATCTGGTGTTTGCGCAGGAAGTGATCGCGCTGGGCCGTCCAACTGTGGTGGCGCTCAACATGGTGGACCTGGCGACGCGCGATGGGCTGACACTCGATGCAAACGCGCTAAGTCATGCGCTCGGCGTGCCGGTGGTCGAGACAGTGGCGGTCAGACGCCGCGGCCTTGAAGAACTGACCGCAGCGGTGGGCGATGCCAAGCGGCTTGATGACACGCTCGCTGAGGAGCGCCGCACCGGACATCTGACTCTGCCCGAACGACGGCTTGCAGCAAAGACCATCGCCAAGGCCGCGATCCTGTCGGAAAGCGGGACGCACCGCCTGCATTCAGGGCTCGACAAGGTCCTGCTTCATCCATGGGCGGGGCCGGTGATCCTGTTCGGACTGCTGTTCGTGATGTTCCAGGCGGTGTTCGCCTGGGCAGACCCGTTCATCGGGATGATCGAAGGCGCAACAGAGGCTGCGTCGGGCCTTGTGACGGCCAGCATGCCGGTGAGCATCGTCCGCGATTTCCTGACCGAAGGTCTGATCGCAGGCGTCGGCTCGGTGGTCGTATTCCTGCCGCAAATCGTGATCCTCTTCGCTTTCATTCTCGTAATGGAAGCGAGCGGATACATGGCGCGTGCGGCCTTCCTGATGGACCGGCTGATGGCGGGCGTGGGTTTGTCCGGTCGCAGCTTTATCCCGCTGCTATCCAGCTTCGCCTGCGCGATCCCAGGCATCATGGCGACCCGTTCGATCTCCGATCCCAAGGACCGGCTGACCACGATCCTGATCGCGCCGCTGATGACCTGTTCCGCCCGATTGCCAGTCTATGCCGTGATCATAGCCGCGGTGATTCCGGCGACGAGTGTAGGGCCCGGTGTTGGCTTGCAGGGCCTTGTCCTGTTCGGGCTATACATCGCGGGTATCCTTGGCGCGATGCTGGTCGCGCTGGTGCTGCGCCGCTCTGTCACCAAGGGGGCTGCGAGCGGTTTCATCATGGAGCTGCCGCGCTACCAGTGGCCGATCCTCAAGGATCTTCTGATCGGCCTATGGCAACGCGCCTGGGTTTTCCTGCGCCGCGCGGGAACGATCATCTTCGCCGCAACGGTTATACTGTGGCTGCTGCTGACCTTCCCCAAGGCAGGTGAGGGTGAGAACCAGCTCGACGCAAGCTTTGCCGGGCAGATCGCAACAGCCATGCATCCCGTGTTCGAGCCGGTCGGCTTCAATCGCGAAATGACTCTGGCAATTGTCCCAGCGATGGCGGCGCGCGAAGTCGCAGTGGCAAGCCTGGCGACCACTTATGCGGTTGATGCCGAGGACGAGGAAGCAACCGAGCTGGCGTTGCGCGATCAGATTGCCGCGCGCTGGAGCCTGCCGACTGCGCTTGCCTTCCTCGCATGGTTCGTGTTCGCGCCACAATGCCTATCTACCATCGCGGTTACCCGGCGCGAGACGAATGGTTGGAAATGGCCCGCCTTTATGCTCGCTTACCTGTTCGCGCTGGCCTATGTGTTCGCTGGCGCGACCTACTGGATCGCGACTGCGGCGGGGCTTTAACGCGCCTCGCCAAAGCGCCCTGTGTAAACTCGCATGAAAATTGCCTTAGCCGGGGTGGCGGAGAGCGCAGCCATTCGATAAGTCCCTTCCCAAGCAGACAAAGGGATTCTTGAAATGGCGGGTTCACTCAACAAGGTCATGCTGATTGGCAATCTGGGCGCGGACCCGGAAATCCGCAGCTTCCAGAACGGCGGCAAGGTTTGCAATCTGCGCATTGCCACCAGCGAAACCTGGAAGGATCGCAACACCGGCGAGCGTCAGGAGCGGACTGAGTGGCACACCGTTGCGATCTTTTCTGAAGGCCTCGTCAATGTCTGCGAGAATTACCTCAAGAAGGGTTCCAAGGTCTACGTCGAAGGCAAGCTCCAGACTCGCAAGTGGCAGGATCAGCAGGGCAATGACCGCTATTCCACCGAGGTCGTGCTGCGCGGTTATGACGGCACGCTGACCATGCTAGATGGAGCGGGCGGCGGCAGCGGTGGCGGTCGCTCAGGCGGGGGCGGCAATTACGGCGGCGGTGGCGGTTCGGGCGGCGGCTGGAACCAGGGAGGAGGCGACCAAGGCGGCGCCAACCAGGGTGGTGGTTCCAACTATGATGACTTGGACGACGATATTCCGTTTTGATCAATGTTTGCGGAGACGGTCGCCCAGAAAGCGGCCATTCCGCACAGTGATCCCAGAGCAAGAACCCAGAGTGGGCTGACGCTTGCCAGCATTATGAGCGCCATCGCAGGGGCGAGCACAGCAAGGCCTGTCCGCCAACCCGCGAACACGCCGAAGGTACAACCGACGAGCAGAAAGACCAGCCCGCGCCGCGCGATTTCGAACCCTGCGATGGTGAAGCTCTCGTCATGGCCAAGCGCGACGGAGCCGAGCGAAGCCAGACCACACAAGCCAGCAAGCAGGACAGGCACGAACCAGCGCGAACCGGTCCAGGCGGACCTTAGCCAGGCCAGCCCCGCGCCGAGAAAGAGTACGCTCGCCAGCCAGTCGCTCGGATAGCCTTTGGACGGGTCTAGATCGGCTGAAATGGCGAGGAAGGGCACGGCGAGCACAGCCGCACCGATCAGGAATCTGCGCTGATGGGTCATGATCGATTGAAACGCGCGAGTGGGTGTTTTCAGCAAGGGCAGGCCAACCGCCACCAGCACGATCGATATCCCCACAAGTTCGCTACCTTCCTCCACCATGGCACGCGCTGCCTTGAGGCCGCGCCCGTCCCAATTGATCGTGTGTTCGAGATATTCCTGAAACGCGACGCTGAGAAGGATTGCGAAGCCCAAGCCGAGAATAACGATCTGAACCCGCTCGCGCCCGCCATGCAGCAGCATCGTGAAGCCCGCGCGAATACTGAGATAGGCGATCACGACCCCCAACGGGATCGCCAGCGCCCAGCTGCCGGCGTGCATGCTTTGGCTGATCGTACCCATCCGCTCGTGGAGCGATCCGATCTCGTCCAGTGCGAGGAACAAAACGATCATTCCGAGCACGATCCACGCCTTGCGCAGCTTGGCGCGGGGGCTTTCGATGGCATTGTCGAGTGCGAGCATCGCGGCGACTGCGAGCAAGCTGCCTGACCACCAAGCCGCGAAATTGTGTTCCCAGCGAAGATTCCACTGCCATTCGAGCGGGATTGTCTCGGGCTGCAGCGAAATTTGGTAGGTAAGGCCGATCAAGGCCGCGCTGACCACGAGGATGGCGCAGTAGGCTAGACCGACCCAGACCAGTCCGATTGATTTGCTGTGCGCATCATCGACGCGCTGCCCCCCATCAAGCATTGATCCTCCGACACTGAGATGAGCGACCTGTTTGTGGCAATTCTAGTTCGGTGGAGTCATCAAGGCTACTTCAAACTGTAACATTTCTCCTAGGGGGCTCAGATTTCTTGCGCTCAGCTCTTCTTGAGGGCCGCCAGCGCTTCGGCCAGCGGGCCGGTTGGCGCATCATCGCCGGTGATACCGGCTTGCTTGCGGGCTGCCTCGGCATTGGGTCCCTCGGCATAGGGGTCAATCGCAAGGCCAAGCGATTGCGCGATTGCCTCGCCCAGATCAAAGCTCTCGCCGGAATAGCCCATTTCATCGAGGTCCTCTGCATCGAGTTCGATTTCGATATCTCCTTCCTCGAGTGCGGGATCACGGTCGATCAGGCTTTCCTCGACGAAGCGCAGCGCGAGCGGTTCGTTGAGGGATACCGTGAAGTCGTCGCCGGAAATGGCGCAGGCCTGTATGATGTCGGCGCGTAATACTCCCGTGGCGCGGACCGCCTTGCCATCTTCCTCAAGCTCGACTTCGGCGACAAGCGAGCTGATCGCAGGCAGGCCGAACCGAGCTGCTAGCGCTGCGCGTTCGGCATCGCTTGCTTCGAGCTTCAGCGTGTCGCCATGGAGCGGTTTAACTTTGACAAAACGCGAGAATTCCGACGCGCTCATGCGGTTGTCTTTGCGGCCAGCAGGTCATCATCCGACAAAGCGGAAAGATCATCCATTAGCGAAAGCAACTTTGTGGCCGCGCATTGCGGCGATCCGCCGTCATTGAAGGTGATATTGCGCTCCACTGCGCTGGTCAGAGCCTCGAGATCGCGATTGTTGAGCGCGGGCCGATAGGCGCCAAGCCTGCCGCCAAGCGAGCTCATTACCTTGCCCATGCGCTTGCCAACGACGACATCGTTGACGCCAAGTTCGCGCATCTGGCCCTCCATGTCCTCGACGAACAGTTCCGCAAACAACGCGCTCTCCGTGCGCATTTCGCTCGTTTCGAGCCGCACCATAACACAAGCTGTGACTGCCGTGATCATGTCGAACCGCCCAGCGACCGTGTCTGCCACCAGGCACTCGGAATAGAATTCCGCCGTACGTGCCAGAGTGACCGCCCGGTGCCATAGAGGGCGAAGCGCTTCGCGCGGATCAGGCTCGGTTCCAAGCAGGCGGGAGAGAAACGACATTGGGCACGGGCTCCTTGGGCATTACCTGCCTGCTTGCCACTGGCGTTCAGGCACAATTCAAATCTTTTGCCCCAGCGACGGTCATGCGCGCCGTTGCAAGCTGCGCTCCATCGCCTTAAGGCATGTGTATCGTGATATAGGAAGCGTTGAAGACGGAGCAAAGGTTCCAGTGCTCGACGAATTTTTGAAAAGGTTGGCGGGTTCTATGACGACAGGTCAGAAGATCTGGAAGAATGTAGCAAGGGTTGCCGTTCTGACTGCATGTGGAACAGCGCTCGCCGGGTGCAGTTCGATCCGCGAATCGCGCGGCTATGTGGTCGATAATGTGCTGCTGACCTCGGTCCAGCCGGAAATCGACAACAAGCAATCTGTTGAAGGCACTCTAGGACGCCCGACCTTTACCAGTCAGTTCGGCGAACCCACTTGGTATTATGTTTCCAGCGTGACTGGCCGAAAGCCCTTCGTGCGCCCGCGCATTCGCACGCATTCTGTGCTCGCCGTCCAGTTTGACGAAGCGGGCAACGTGAAATCGGTCGAGCGTTCCGGCATGGAACAAGTCGTTGATCTGCGCCCCGATGGCGATGAGACGCCGACCCTCGGCCGTGAGCGCGGTTTCCTTGAAGACCTGTTCGGCAATATCGGCACGGTCGGCGCACCGGGTGCAGGCGCAGGTGGTCCGGGAGGCCCGTAGAGCTTACCCGCCCCTTCCAGCTTGACGGTCGGGGAGTGCACCCCATATCCCGCGGCATGGATTATAAAAACGACGCGCATGGCCTTGTCCAATGGCACGGCACCACCATCATCGGCGTAAAGCGCAATGGCAAGACTGTGATTGCGGGGGACGGCCAGGTCTCCATGGGCAACACGGTAATGAAGCCGAACGCAAAGAAGGTTCGCCGGATCGGCGAAGGCGGCGAGGTAATCGCTGGCTTTGCTGGTGCGACTGCAGACGCGTTTACTCTGTTCGAACGGCTGGAAAAGAAGCTCGAGCAGTATCGCGGCCAATTACTGCGAGCGGCAGTGGAACTCGCCAAGGATTGGCGCACCGACAAATACCTGCGCAACCTTGAAGCGCTGATGATAGTTGCAGACAAGGATGTGCTGCTGGTGCTGACCGGCAACGGCGACGTTCTCGAGCCTGAGGGGGGCATTGCGGCAATAGGTTCGGGCGGAAATTACGCCCTCGCTGCTGCCCGCGCGCTTTCCGATTACGAAGAAGATGCGGAAACCATCGCAACCAAGGCAATGGCCGTTGCGGCTGAGATTTGCGTTTTCACTAATGGCAATCTGACGATTGAAACCGTCTAACGGAACCTTCGCAATAATGACAGATAATCTCACTCCCAAGGCGATTGTCGCTGCGCTCGACGAGCATATCATTGGCCAGAAGGATGCCAAGCGGGCGGTCGCCGTGGCGCTGCGAAATCGCTGGCGGCGGCAGCGGCTCGGACCGGAGCTGCGCGAAGAAGTGACGCCGAAGAACATCCTCATGATCGGGCCCACGGGCTGCGGCAAGACGGAGATCAGCCGCCGGCTGGCGAAGCTCGCCGAAGCCCCGTTCGTGAAGGTCGAGGCAACTAAGTTTACCGAAGTCGGCTATGTCGGCCGCGACGTCGAACAGATCGCGCGCGACCTCGTCGAGGAAGCGATCCGGTTGGAAAAGGACCGCCGCCGCGAAGCGGTGCGCGAGGCCGCGAGCGAGGCCGCGATGGAGCGCCTACTCAATGCGCTGGTCGGCGAGAACGCCTCTGAAGCGACTCGCGAAGCGTTCCGCGAGCGCATCGTCGAGAACGCGATGAATGACACTGAAGTCGAAATCGATATCGAGGAAGCGCCTGCTATGCCGTTCGACATGGGCGGGATGGGCGGCAATGTCGGCATGATCGACCTCTCCGACATGTTCGGCAAGGCGATGGGCAAGAAGCCGACCAAGCGCCGCAAGCTGAAAGTCCCCGATGCCTGGGACAAGCTGGTCGATGAAGAAGCCGAAAAGCGCATGGACCAGGACGATGTCGCCCGGGTCGCGCTCCAGAATGCGGAAACCAACGGGATCGTGTTCCTCGACGAGATCGACAAGATCGCGGTCAGTGATGTGCGCGGCGGCAGTGTCAGCCGCGAAGGCGTGCAGCGCGATCTGCTGCCGCTGATCGAAGGCACGACAGTCTCGACCAAGCACGGCCCGATGAAAACCGATCACGTGCTGTTCATTGCTTCAGGTGCGTTTCATGTCGCCAAGCCGTCTGACATGCTGCCCGAATTACAGGGCCGCTTGCCGATCCGTGTAAATTTGCGTGCACTGACGGAGGAGGACTTCGTCCGCATCCTGAGCGAAACGCGGGCCAATCTGGTGCAGCAGTACAAGGCGCTCATCGGGACGGAGAAGGTCGAGCTCGACTTCAGGGATGATGCGATTGCGGAAGTCGCGAAGATCGCGGCGCAAGTGAACGAAAGCGTCGAGAATATCGGCGCGCGGCGGTTGCAGACGGTGATGGAAAAGCTGCTCGAGGAAATCAGTTTCGAAGCGGAAGATCATGCGGGTGAGACCGTGATGATCGATGCCGCCTATGTGCGCGATAAGCTCACCGATTTGGCAGGAGATAGCGACCTTTCCAAGTATATCCTGTGAAGCTCCGGGCCCCTCTTTTATCGCTCTATATATCAATTGGATGAGCGCTTCGTTTGGAGCGACTCGCAAGCGGTGTTAGCCTCCCCCACCTAACGAAGGGGGAATTGCTATGAAGATATATCTCGCTCTGAGCGCTGTTCTGGTTCTGGCTGCCTGTGCGCAACCTGCGGAAACAGAGACAGAGGAAGTACCGGTCGAAGAAGTCGCCGCCTATGATGGCAGCGTTGCGCCGGGCGACTATACCGTCGACTACGGTGAAGCCACTGCCCCTTTCTCAATCGACGCGGATGGTAACTGGACCAGTGTTGACGAGGAAGGCAATCCGACAGAGGGCACGTCTGAAATTGTTGATGGCAAGATCTGCTTCACCGCGGCTGGTCAGGAAGAAGCGGAGTGCTGGACCAATGAAGCGCCTGGGGCGGATGGCAGCTTCTCTTCGACCAGCGATGCTGGCGAGACAGTTACGGTGACGCCGACCGCGGCAGAGGCTGAGGCAGCCGGCTGATCCGCTCTGCATCATGACACAAAAAGGGCGGCCATCGTGCCGCCCTTTCTTTTGCTCGTTGGGAAGTAAACCTGCCCTGACTAAGGATGCGGGGCCAAACCAATTTCAACGCCGGTCTTGTCGGTCAGGGCAAACCTGTCGACCAGGTCCGCGCTCGCGGTGTTCAACCCGGTAACTTCCACGCTTCGCCCGTTGCGGCGCATCCGCTCGACCACTTTGTCGAGCGCGTCGATTGCGGAAATATCCCAGAAATGCGCAGATGAAACATCGATCACGACATGCGATGCGGGATCAGGCTGCGTGCTTTCCGGGCCAAGCGCTTCAGTAAAGCGGTCGACACTGGCGAAGAAGATTTGCCCGGTGGCGGTGTAGACGGCTGTGTCGCCTTCGCGGTGGCGAGAGACGCTGAACATGCCCATCACCTTTTGCGTGAAGAAAATGCCCGACAGCAGCACGCCTGCAAGCACGCCGAGCGCGAGGTTATGCGTCGCCACCACGACCACGACGGTCGTGACCATGACGACAGAGCTTTGCCATGGGTGCTTTTGCAGGTTGGGGATCGAATTCCAGCTGAAAGTCCCGATGCTGACCATGATCATGATCGCAACCAGCGCTGCCATCGGGATCTGGCCCACCAGCGGGCCGAGCAGCCACAGCAGTATCAGCAGAGTAAGCCCGGCAGTGAAGGTCGATAGCCGTCCGCGCCCGCCGCTGGTCACGTTGATGACCGATTGCCCGATCATCGCGCAGCCGCCCATCCCGCCGAAGAAGGCTGTAATGATGTTTGCTGCGCCCTGGCCAGCGCTCTCGCGGCGCTTGTTGCTGGTGGTGTGCGTCATGTCATCGACGATCTGCGCAGTCAGCAGGCTTTCCAGCAGGCCAACCGCCGCCATGGTGGCAGAGTATGGCGCAATGATCGTGAATGTCTCCCACGTCAGCGGCACGTCTGGCATCACGAAGAACGGCAGGCCTTCGGGCAGCTCGCCCATGTCGCTGACGGTGTTCACGTCCATGTCGAGCCCGATGGTGATGCAGCCGAGCACGATGATCGCAACAAGTGGTGAAGGGATCGCCGTTGTAACGCGGGGCAGAAGGTAGATGATTGCGAGCGCGCCCGCGACCAGCGGATAGGTCATCCACGGCACGTCGATCAGCTGCGGCAGCTGCGCCATAAAGATAAGGATCGCAAGCGCGTTGACGAAGCCGGTAATGACTGAGCGGCTGACAAACTGCATCAGCAGATCGAGCCGCAAGAGCGCGGCGATCGCTTGGAAAATCCCCATCAGGATCGTCGCTGCAAAGAGGTACTCGACCCCGTGATCACGCACCAGCGGCACGACAACGACGGCCACGGCAGCAGTCGCCGCTGAAATCATCCCGGGCCTGCCGCCAGTAAAGGCAATCACTATTGCAATCGTGATTGATGCATAAAGGCCCACGCGCGGATCGACCCCCGCGATAATGGAAAAGCCAATCGCTTCCGGAATAAGCGCAAGAGCAACGACTATGCCAGCCAGGATTTCAGCACGCGGGTTCGCGAGCCAGTCGCGTTTAAGCGCGGCTGTATCGATCATGATGTCTTGTCCGTTTCTGGATACGCGCGCGAAGAGGGAGAGGAAGGCGCGCTGTTCGTGTTTAGGCGCGCCATACTTGCTGCGTCCCACAATGCAAGACGCACGGCCGCCTATTCAGGCGTGTTCAGACCGGCTATCAGCCAGAAACGGGAGCTTCTTTTTCCTGCTCTGCCTGCTGGCGCGCCCACATTTCCGCATAAAGTCCGCCACGCGCGAGCAACTCACCATGCGTCCCGCGCTCTGCGAGTTGGCCCTGATCGAGTACAAGGATCTGGTCGGCATCGGCGATCGTGGAAAGCCGGTGCGCGATCGCGATGGTAGTGCGATCTTCCGCAATGCGGCGCAGCGTCGCAAGAATGTCTTGCTCCGTGCGGCTGTCGAGCGCGCTGGTTGCTTCATCGAGCAGCAGGATCGGCGGGTTCTTGACGAGCGTTCGGGCGATCGCAACGCGCTGCTTTTCCCCGCCTGAGAGTTTGAGCCCGCGTTCACCCACTTCGGTTTCAAGCCCAAGCGGCTGCGCTTCGATGAACGGCATGATCGCCGCATCGCGCGCGGCGCGCAGCACGTCTTCCTCGCTCGCGGAATTGCTGCCATAGGCAATATTGTATCGCAGCGTGTCGTTGAACAGCACGCTGTCTTGCGGGACGATGCCGATGCTCGCGCGCAGGCTTGCTTGCGTGACCTCGGCAATATCCTGTCCGTCGATGCAGATGCGCCCCGATTGCGGATCGTAGAACCGGAACAGCAGGCGCGCGATGGTGCTCTTTCCGGCGCCCGAAGGACCGACGATTGCGGTTTGTGATCCGGCAGGGACTTCAAAGCTGAGGCCTCGCAAGATTTCGCGCCCGTCTTCATATTGGAAACGCACATCCTCAAAGCGAATTGCCGCGCGCTCCACCCGGAGAGCTGGTGCACCGGGCTTGTCTTCGACCTCTACCGATGTGTCGATCAGATTGAACATGGCGCCCATATCGACCAGCCCCTGCCGGATCGAGCGATAGACGAAGCCGAGCAGATCAAGCGGGCGGAAGAGCTGCAGCAAGTATGTGTTGACGAACACCAGATCGCCCACGGTAAAACGTCCTTCGCTCCAGCCCCATACGCTGTACGCCATTGCCCCTGCCATCAGCAGGTTGGTGATTGCAGCCTGAGCGATGTTAAGCAGGCCGAGCGAGTTCTCGGACTTGATCGCCGCTCTGGCATAGCTGGTGGCAGCGTCGCCATAGCGTGCTTCCTCGCGGGCCTCGGCACCGAAGTACTTCACAGTCTCATAATTGAGGAGCGAGTCGACCGCG